>CAMLCW010000018.1 GCA_946478645.1 uncultured Variovorax sp. | reverse complement strand
GGCGCGCCGCCATCCAGTTGACGTTGCCGCGCAGCGTGTTGATCTCGCCGTTGTGGGCGACCATGCGGTAGGGGTGGGCGAGCTTCCAGGACGGAAACGTGTTGGTCGAGAAGCGCTGGTGCACGAGGCCGAGCGCCGAGACGCAACGCTTGTCCTGCAGGTCGAGGTAGTAGGTGCCGACCTGGTCGGCGAGCAGCAGGCCCTTGTAGACCACCGTGCGGCTCGACATGCTCGGCACGTAGTATTCCTTGCTGTGCTTGAGCTTCAGGCGCTGGATGTTGGCGCTCGCTGTCTTGCGGATCACGTAGAGCTTGCGCTCGAGCGCGTCCTGCACGATCACGTCGTTGCCGCGGCCGATGAAGACCTGGCGCAGCAGCGGCTCCTTCTCGCGCACGGTGGGCGACATCGGCATGTCGCGGTTCACCGGCACGTCGCGCCAGCCCAGCAGCACCTGGCCCTCGGCCTTGATCGCGCGCTCCATCTCCTGTTCGCAGGCCTGGCGGGAGGCATGTTCCTTGGGCAGGAAGATCATGCCGACGCCGTACTCGCCGGGCGGCGGCAGGGTCACGCCCTGCTTGGCCATTTCTTCGCGGTAGAGGCGATCGGGCAGCTGGATCAGGATGCCCGCGCCGTCGCCCATCAGCTTGTCGGCGCCCACTGCGCCGCGGTGATCGAGGTTCTCGAGGATCTTCAGGCCCTGCAGCACGATGGCATGGCTCTTCTCGCCCTTGATGTGCGCCACGAAGCCGACGCCGCAGGCGTCATGCTCGTCGGCAGCGGAATACAGACCGTGTTTTTGGAGATGTTCGATCTCGGCAGCCGTCGTCATGGCGCACTCCTTCAGTTTTCGCAGGGAACGTGAGGATATTGCGATGCACAAAGAATGCCAAACACTTTATTTGGGGTCAGAGTATGATTTATTCTTGACTGTTTTGGTGAGGATGGAATTGGGGACAGATTAACCAACTCACGGAGTGCCACACCTGCCGTTGCCTCTGCTGCCGGCGGCGTCTCAGTGGGTCGGAGCGGAAGGCGGCCGGCCGGCTCGGGCCTTGGTCACCCGGCGCTCGGTCGATTGCTGAAGCGAGGCGAGGAAAGCCGCGTCGCCCGCTGCCCAGCCGCGCAAAGTCGCATCGGTGAGCGTGGCCTGGTCGGCGCTGCGCACGCCGGCGCGCACGAGTTCGACGTAGGCGGCTTCGCGCGCGAACGGTGTGTTGCCGAGTTCCCAATACAGCGGGTGCGGCGTCAGCAGCCTGTCGTGGCGGAGGCCGGCGTAGTGGCCGTGGCTGGACCATGGAAAGTCGCGCGCATCCGACACCAGCCCCGCGCGCACGGGGTTGAGGTCGATGTAGGCCATGCAGGTCAGCAGGTAGCGGTCGGTCTGGATCAAGGTGGACCTGTAGCGCCCTTCCCACAGGGTGCCGCTGCGGCCATGGCGGTCGTTGAAGTAGCGCACGTAGCTGCGCCCGACCGACTGCATGAACTGCGGCAGGCCGGTGTCGGAGGCCGGCGTGGCCAGCAGATGGAAGTGGTTGTCCATCAGCACATAGGCGTGCAGCGCGACGCCGAAGCGCGTGGCCGCCTCCACCATCAGCGCGAGCAGCCGCTCGTGGTCGGCCCGGTCGGCAAAGATCGGCTGCCGGTTGTTGCCGCGCTGGATCACGTGGTGCGGCATGCCGGGCAGCGTGAGGCGGGGAAGACGGGCCATGGCGTCGGGCGGCGCGCTTGCGTTGGCGAAATTTCAGTGCAGGCGAAAACGCGTATCGCCCAGGGCGTCGAGTCCGAACTGCGCCAGCAGCTCCCGGAGCCGCGCCGCCGCGGCGGCCTTGCGCTGGCCGGTGTGGCGCGCCAGGATCAGCTCGTTCTTCATGCTGTGCTCCCAGCCGACCAGCTCGGTGACGGTCACGCTGTAGCCGTTGGCCTCGAGGTAGAGGCAGCGCAGCACATTGGTGAGCTGGCTGCCGATCTCGCGCGTGTGCAGCGGGTGGCGCCAGAGCTCGGCCAGCGGCGTGCGCGCCAGCGCGAGCGCCTTGGTCTCGCGCAGGCAGGCCGCGACCTCGGCCTGGCAGCAGGGCACGAGCACCATCGCGCGCGCCTTCTTCGCCAGCCCGAACGCAATGGCGTCGTCGGTCGCCGTGTCGCAGGCGTGCAGCGCGGTGACCACGTCGATGCGCTCGGGCAGCTCACTGGCATTGGCCGACTCCGCGACCGTGAGGTTCAGGAAGGACATGCGGTCGAAGCCGAGGCGCGCGGCCAGCGCACGCGATTTCTCGACCAGCTCGGCGCGCGTCTCGATGCCGTAGACGTGGCCGCCCGCGTGCGAGCGGAAGAACAGGTCGTAGATGATGAAGCCGAGGTACGACTTGCCCGCGCCGTGATCGGCCAGCGTGGCGCCGGTGCCCGTCGCGGGCAGATCGCGCAGCAATTGCTCGATGAACTGGAACAGGTGGTAGACCTGCTTGAGCTTGCGGCGCGAGTCCTGGTTGAGGCGGCCTTCGCGCGTGAGGATGTGCAGCTCCTTCAGGAGCTCGACCGACTGGCCGGGCCGCAGCACCTCGGACAGCTCGTTCTCGGCCTTGGCGGACTTGGCGGCCTTGCTGGTCTTCCCGGCCCCGCTTGATGGCTGCGCGCTCATGGCTTCGCACTCCCGGCGCCGACGTCGAGCGCATCCCAGCCCGCCTGGCCCAGCGCTTCGAGCGTCTCGATGTTGCGCTCGAAGATGGCCTCGGCCTCCGGAAAGGCCTCGACCGCACGGCTGACGCTGTCTTCGCGCAGCAGGTGCAGCGTGGGATAAGGCGCTCGGTTGGTCGCGTTGGCGATGTCGTCGGGCGCGCTGCCGGCGAACTGGAACTGCGGATGAAAGCTCGCCAGTTGCAGCACGCCGTCGAAGCCAGCGCGCGCGAGCTGGCGTTCGGCCCGCGCGGTGAAATCATTGAAGTCCAGGAAATCCGCCAAGGTGTTGGGTGCGATGAGCAATGTGGTGTCGCGCACGGAGGCATCGTGCGCAATGAGTTCCCGGGCTTGCGCCAGGAGCATGTCGATCAGGGGGCCTTCGTCGGCGTCCGGGTAGACGGCATAGTGGATCTGCCGCTTCACATGCACCGCCTTCGCGAAGGGGCACAGGTTGAGCCCGATGACCGCGCGCTCCAGCCAGCGCCGGGTGTCGGCTTCGGCTTGCATGGCGCCGATTGTCGCCGCGTCCGTCATGCCACTTCTTTCGCCAGGCGTATTCGCCCGAGGCCCGCCGCGAGCGCCATGCCGGCGAGCGAGCAGGCGAGCGTGGCGATCCAGGTCCAGTGCCAGCCGCCGGCGCGCAGCGCGATCCAGGCGACCGCAGGCGGCGCGAGGAACTGCCCCAGCGACGAGGCCTGTTGCATGAGCCCGACGGTGGTGGACACGGTCGAAGGCCCCGGTGCCAGGCGCACGCCGAGCAGGAACAGCGTGGCCGGCACCATGCCGCCGCCGAGCGAGAACATGCAGACCGCGATGTAGCGCAGCACCGGCGGCAACCCGAGCGCGTCGGCGCCCTGCCCCACCTGGGCGAAAGCGGCGATGCCGCCCAGCGCCATGGCCAGGAAACCCCAGCGCAGCAGGCGCTCGGGCGCGACGCCGCGCTGCAGCCAGCGGCCGCCCGCAAGGTTGCCGACGATGTTCATCGCGGCAGCCAGGGCGGTCAGCACCGCGCTGAATCCGGCCGCCACGCCCGCCCCCGCGTAGATGGCAGGCAAGAAGCCGATCACCGCCATCCACTGGGCCGAATACACGGCGAAGGTCGCGGCCGTCAGCCAGGGCGCGCGCGCGCCGACGGTGGCGCGCAGCCGCGCCGGCCATGCCGTGACGGCCACCCCGCCTACCGTATTTGCGGCCGCGCCGTGCCGCCGTGCGTCCGGCGGCACGGCCAGCCACAACCAGAGCGCCGCACCGGCGGAAACGGCGGACAGCGTCCACCACCAGTCGGGCCATCCGCCCCCGGCGATCAAGGCCGGGCCCGCCAGGAGCGCGAGTGCGACGCCGAACGGCATGTAGGCGCCCCATACGCCGAGCGCTGCCTTGTCGGCACCGGCCGGCGTCAACGCCCGGATCAATCCCGGCCCCGGCATCGCCGACTTCTGGCAGCCGACGCCTTCGAGGGCGCGCAGGCCGAGCAGCCATTGCAGCGCGAACGACCGGCCGAGCCAGCCGGCACCCACGGCACCACCCAGCAGGCTCGCGACCGTCAGGATCGCCAGCCCGGCCAGCATGCTGCGGCGCAGGCCGATCGCGTCGGCCGCCAGCCCCGCGGCCAGCCCCAGCGTCATGCTCGCGACCTGGACGAGCGACAGCAGGAACCCGGCCTCGACCAGGTCGATGCCCATCGTGGCCTGCAGCGCCGGCACTGCGGGCGGCAGCTTGCCGAGGTGCAGCGCAGCACTGACGCCGCCCAGCACCACGGCAAAGGCGGCGAGCGGAACACGCGCCGGCGCGGCGGCTGTCGCGTTCACTGGTGCCCCCTCATTCGATCGCCCGGCGGCCGGTCAGGCGTTCATGCTCGCGCATGGCGAAGCGGTCGGTCATGCCGGCGATGTAGTCGGCCACGGCCCGGTAGCGGTCAGGGCGCTCCGCGAACGATGCCGGCATCTCAGCGGCGCGCGCGAGGTAGGCGTCGAACAGCGCCCGCACCACCTGCTGCGCCTGGTCGGTGGTCTGGGTAACCTGCGGATGCCGGTACAGGTTGCGGAACAGAAAGCGCTTGAGCTCATCGGACTGCGCCTGCATGCCCGGACTGAAACGCACCAGCGGCGGCGACTGGCGCACCGCGTCCGCATCGGCCGGCTGCGCCGACCGGAGCGCCGCCCCGGTGGCGTCGATCACGTCGTACACCTGGGCGCTCAGCATGCGCCGGATGGTTTCGTAGAGCATGCGCCGCCCCTGCAGGTCCGGATACTCGGCCAGCGCCTCGCGGCGATAACGCTCGAACAAGGGCACCTCGCCGAGCTGCTCGACGCTGATGAGGCCGGAACGCACGCCGTCGTCGATGTCGTGCGCGTTGTAGGCGATCGCGTCGGCCAGGTTGCACAGCTGCGCCTCGAGCCCCGGTTGCGTCCGATCGAGGAAGCGCCGTGCCACGCCCCCGGGCTCGGCCGCCTCGAGCCGCTCGGCATTGGTGCGCGAGCAGTGCTTGAGAATGCCTTCGCGCGTCTCGAAGCTCAGGTTCAGCCCGTCGTACTGCGGATAGCGATGCTCCAGGGCATCCACCACGCGCAGGCTCTGCAGGTTGTGCTCGAAGCCGCCATGGCCTTCCATGCAGGCGTTGAGCGCGTCCTGGCCGGCATGGCCGAACGGCGTGTGGCCGAGGTCGTGCGCGAGCGCGATGGCTTCGACCAGGTCCTCGTTGATGCGCAGCGCGCGGGCGATCGAGCGGCCCAGTTGCGCCACCTCCAGCGAATGCGTCAGCCGGGTGCGGAACAGGTCGCCCTCATGGTTCAGGAACACCTGCGTCTTGTAGACCAGGCGCCGGAACGCGGTCGAATGCACGATGCGGTCGCGGTCGCGCTGGAAGACGTCGCGCGTCGGCGCCGGCGGCTCGGCATGCCGGCGCCCGCGCGAGCGCGACGGATGGCACGCGAAGGCCGCGAGAGTCATGGGTGCGCGGCGCTCATTCGCTGGCGCAGCACTGCGCGAGCACTTCGCGCACCAGCGCATCGGGCGCACTGCGGACCGCGGCCGAGCCCGGCCGGTCGATGACCACGAAGCGGATCTCGCCGGCCTCGGACTTCTTGTCGACCCGCATCAGCGCGAGGTAGCGGTCGGCGCCCAGCGCGGGTCCGACGGTCGGCAGGCCGGCGCGCGCGACCAGCCGCGTGAGCCGCTCGACGAAGGCCGCGTCCACGCCGCCCAGCCGCTGCGAAAGATGCGCCGCCATGACCATGCCGCAGCCGACCGCCTCGCCATGGAGCCATTCGCCGTAGCCGAGCCCCGACTCGATCGCATGGCCGAAGGTATGGCCGAAATTGAGAATCGCGCGCAGCCCGGTCTCGCGCTCGTCCTGGCCGACGACCAGCGCCTTGATCTCGCAGCTGCGCTTCACCGCATGCGCCAGCGCAGCGGGATCGCGCGCCACCAGCGCGTCGACGTTCGCCTCGATCCAGTCCAGGAACGCCATGTCGTGGATCGGGCCGTACTTGATCACTTCGGCCAGCCCCGCGCTGAGTTCGCGCGGCGGCAGCGTCTGCAGCGTGCCGAGGTCACACAGCACGAGCTGCGGCTGGTAAAAGGCGCCGATCATGTTCTTGCCGAGCGCGTGGTTGATGGCGGTCTTGCCGCCGACCGACGAATCCACCTGCGCCAGCAGCGTGGTGGGCACCTGCACGAAGGGCACGCCGCGCATGTAGCTCGCGGCGGCGAACCCCGTCATGTCGCCGATGACACCGCCGCCCAGGGCGAACAGCACCGTCTTGCGGTCGCTGCCGCGGCCGAGCAGTTCGTCGAAGATCAGGTTCAGGGTCTGCAGGTTCTTGTGGCCCTCGCCGTCGGGCAGCTCGAGCAGGTGCACGCTCTGGAAGCGGCCGGCCAGCGCGGCACGCAGCCGCTGGGCATAGAGCGGCGCCACCGTGGTGTTGCTGACGATCAGCGCGCTGGCGGCCGAAGGCACCGCGGCATAGCTCTGGGGGTCGTCGAGCAGGCCGGTGCCGATCAGGATCGGATAGCTGCGATCGCCGAGCTCGATGTCGACGCGTTCTGTCGTGGCGGAAGATGCGGGCAGGGACATGGCAGCGAGTTTAGGCGCTGCGCGCGCGCAGGTCGGATCAGGGCTCGGTGGGTTCGGGATGGGCGCCCGGCGAAACGATGCCGGCCAGTTCGAGCTGCATCACGATGACGTTCACCAGCATCGTGATCGAGGGCCGGCCGGTGTCGACCACGTCGTGGGCGGTCTCGCGGTAGAGCGGGTCGCGCGCGTCGTGCAGTTCGCGCAGCCGGCCGAGCGGATCGGCCACCTGCAGCAGGGGCCGCTTGACGTCGTGGCGCAGGCGCCGAAAAAGATCTTCGGGCGAGGAGCGCAGGTAGATCACATGGAAGCGCTCGCGCAGCTGCGTGCGGTTGGCCTGCCTGAGCACCGCGCCGCCGCCCGTGGCGAGAATACCGAGCGGCTGCGCACCGAGGTCTTCGATCACGGCCTGCTCGAGATCGCGAAATGCCGTTTCGCCCTCGCGCTCGAAGTAGTCCCGGATCGAACAGCCGATGCGCTGCTCGATCACATGGTCGGTGTCGACGAAGGGAAGGTCCAGGCGTGCGCCGAGGCGCCGGCCCACTGCAGATTTGCCGGCGCCGGGCAAACCGACGAGTGCGATCGCCACGCGATAGCTGCTACGCCTTGCGCGTCAGCGCGCGGCGTTGCGGTCGGTAATCATCTTCGGCGTGATAAAGACGAGCATTTCGGTCTTGTTGGCAACGCGTTCGCGCTTGCGGAACAGTGCCCCGAGGTAGGGCACTTCACCCAGCACCGGCACGCGCGATTCGTCATTGGTTTCGGTGAGTTCGAAGATACCACCGATGACGACCGTGCCGCCGTTCTCGACCAGCACCTCGGTCTGCACGTGCTTGGTGTTGATCGCCGGGCCCGCCGAGGTGTTCACGCCGCGGGCGTCCTTGCTGACGTCGAGCGTCAGGATGATGTTGCCCTCGGGCGTGATCTGCGGCGTGACTTCGAGCTTCAGCACCGCCTTGCGGAACGAGATGGAAGTGGCACCGCTCGAGGTGGCCTGCTGGTAGGGAATTTCCTCGCCCTGCTCGATCAGCGCCTTGGTCTGATCGGCCGTGATCACGCGCGGGCTCGAGACCAGTTTGCCCTTGCCGTCGGCTTCGAGCGCGGAGATCTCGAGGTTCAGCATGCGCGACAGGCTCGAGTTGAACAGCGAGATCGCGAAGGTACCGGGCGCATTGCCGGTGCCGCCGGCATCGCCTGCGGGCAGGTTGATGAAGTTGGAGTTGGTCCAGGTCGCGGCTGCGGCGCCGACGCCGCCGCCGGCGGTGGTGGTGGGCATGACGCCGAAGGTGCCGTAGGCCGGATTGCCGTTCGACGACGCCACGCGCTCGCGCGAGATGCCGCCGCCGAGCCGCACGCCGAGCGACTTGCCGAAGGTGTCGGAGGCCTCGACGATGCGCGCCTCGATCAGCACCTGGCGCACCGGCACGTCGAGCTTCTGGATCAGTTCGGCGACCTGCGCGAGCCGCGACGGAATGTCGGACACGAACAGCTGGTTGGTGCGCGCTTCGGCGATCACGCTGCCGCGCGGGCTCAGGATGCGGGTGGTGGTGCCGGAGCCGCCGCCACCGCCGCCCGCGGAGGCGCCGGTGCCGGTCAGCCCCTGGGCGATCGCGATCGCCTTGGTGTAGTTGAGCTGGAACGACTGGGTCCGCAGCGGCTCGAGGTTCTCGATCGCGGCCTTGGCTTCGAACTCGAGCTTCTCCTTGGCGTTGATCTCGTCCTTGGGCGCGATCCACAGCACGGTGCCGTTCTTGCGCATGCCGAGGTTCTTGGCCTGCATGATGATGTCGAGCGCCTGGTCCCAGGGCACGTCCTTCAGGCGCAGCGTCAGTGCGCCGGTGACCGAGTCGGAGGTCACGATGTTGAAGTTCGTGAAATCGGCGATCACCTGCAGCAGCGAACGGATCTCGATGTTCTGGAAGTTGAGCGAAAGCTTCTCGCCGTTGTAGCCCACGCCCTGCGTGAGCTTGGTCGGGTCGACCTTGCGCGCGCGCACCTCCACCACGAACTGGTTCTCGCTCTGGTAGGCGCTGTGCTCCCAGTCGCCGCGCGCCTCGATCGTCATCCGCACGCGGTCGCCCGACTGCTGCGAGGTGATGAGCTGGACCGGCGTGTTGAAGTCGGCCACATCGAGGCGGCGGCGCAGCCCCTCGGGCAGTGTCGACTTGGTGAATTCCACCACGAGGTTCTTGCCCTGCTGGCGGACATCGACGCCGACCTGGTTGTTGGCCAGATCGACGATGACGCGGCCTGAATTGTCGGGGCCAATGCGGAAGTCGACATCGCGCAGCGGCAGGGTGTCCCGGTTGCGGTTCTCGGCAAAGACGGTGGGCGTCGACGACGCGAGCGCCGTGCCTGCCGTGGGCTCGAGGATCACGAGCAGCGACTTGCCCTGGATCTCGGCCTTGTAGGCGGTCGCCTGTTTGAGGTTGAGCACCACGCGGCTGCGCTCGCCCGCCTGGACCACGTTCACCGAGCGCAGGTTGCCCTGGTTCACCTCGATGGCGGAGCGCCCGATGGCGTTGGTCACGCCCGGAAAGTCGAGCGCGATGCGCGCCGGCGTCTGGACCGTGAAGCCGGTCGGCACGGCCGCAAGCGGCTGGGCCAGATCGATACGGATCACCTCCGAACCGGACTGCGTCGAGCTGGTGACCGCTTCAATGGCGTTCTGCGCATGCGCGACGGCGAACGCGCCCAAGGCCAGCAGGCCCAGGCCGGCAGCCCGCAGCCGCTGTACCAACGATAGTTTCTTGTGATTCATTTCGCACTCTCTTGCAGCTGCAGTGTCGCCACGCGTTCGATCCATTCACCGGCGGCGTCCTGCACGATCTCCCGCAGGGTCACTTCGGTTTCGTTGATACGGGTGATGCGCCCGTAGTTGAGGCCCAGGTATTCGCCGACGCGCACCTTGTAGAGCAGCTTGTCCACCCGGATCAGCGCCACCGGTTGGCCGTTGCGGTTCATGCTGCCCACCATGGCCATCGCATCGAGCGGGAAGGCCTCCAGTGCCTCCTTGCGGCGCGCCAGCTCGGGCGCAATCAGTTCCGACGTGCTCGGCTGGTTCGATTCGCGGCGCAATGCCTGGGTCAGCTTCAGCAGGTTGAACGGCTCGAAGGCCGCGCCCTCTGTGTAGGCCTGCGGCGCGAACTTCTTGGGCTCGGTGATCGGCGGCACCGTAGGCTTGACCTGGGCGCGCTGTTCGGCCATCCAGCGCTGCAGCTCTTCGCGCTCGGCATCGGCACAGGCGCTCAGGCCCAACGCGGCCACCAGCGGCCAGAGGAGGTTCGCCAGCGTCCTCATTGCTTGTTTGCCTTTGGCGCTGCGGCGCGTTTCTGGGCTGCCCGCTCTTCGTCGTCGAGGTAGCGGTAGGTGCGTGCCGTGGCGTCCATCGTGAGGTTGCCGTCCTTCTCTTTTTGCGGCGTGATCGTCAGGTTGTTCAGCGTGACGATGCGCGAGAGGCTCGCGATGTCGGCCGCGAAGGCGCCGATATCGTGGTAGCTGCCGGTCACGCGGACCGCGATCGGCAGTTCCGCATAGTAGTCCTTCACCGAGACCTGGCCCGGACGGAACAGCTCGAACTGCAGGCTGCGGCCCAGGCCTGCCTGGTTGATGTCGGACAGCAGCGCATCCATTTCGGCCTTGCTGGGCAACTGCTTCTCGAGCAGCGTCACGTATTGCTGCACCTGCTCGCGCTGCTTCTTGAGCAGGTCGAGGTTGGCGGCCAGCCCGACTTTCTTCTTGTAGTCGGCGCGCAGCGCGACTTCGCGGGCGCGCTCGCTCTCGAGTTCGTCGTTGGCGTTGGTGAGCCACACGAACCACAGCGCCACGAGCACCAGCAGCGTGACCGCCAAGCACAGGGCATAGCGCGGCACCGGCGGCCACACCGAGGGGTCGTTCGGATTCAGGTTGCGGAACTGGTCGCCGACATTGCGCAGCGCGGCGCCGACGTCGACTTTCCGGGAGGGGCGATTGCTTGCCATGTCCGTCTACCTCTTGACCGATGCCGGTGCGGCCAGCGCCTTGTCGGCCGCGGCCTTCTGGGCGTCGGTCGGCCGCGTGAGGCCGATGCGCATCGTGAAGTTCGCCACGCGGCGCTGGTCGCGCTGGCTCAGGCTCACGGTGGCGGAGGTGATCTCGACCAGTTCGGGCTTGACCAGCCAGGGGCTGTTGTTGCCGAGATTGCGCAACAGCTCCGAGACGCGCTCGTTGGACTGCGCCATGCCCTGCAGCGTGACGGTCTGGTTGTCCTGCTTCATGCTCGTGAGGTAGACGCCGTCGGGCAGCTGCCGGACCAGTTCGTTGAGCAGGTGGACCGGCAGGTTGCGGTCGCCCTGCAGGTCTTCGACGGCCTGCTGGCGTGCGCGCAGCGCGGCGATTTCTTCCTGCAGCGTGGAGATTTCCTTGATCTCGACCTCGAGCTTGGTGATCTCGGCCTTGAGGAAGTTGTTCTTGTCCTGCTGCGCCGAGATCTGCGCCTCGAACCACAGATAGCCGAGGCCGGCGATCACGCCGCCCAGGACCGCCGCGGCGCCGAGCGCGCCGTAGAACGCCTCGCGCCGCCGCTTGCGCGCGGCCTCGCGGTGCGGAAGCAGATTGATGAGGATCACTGCACGAACCTCCGCATGGCCAGGCCGCAGGAGGTCAGGTACGAAGGCGCCTCGCGCCGGACCTTCTTCTCGCGCACGTTCGGCCCGATTTCCATGCCGTCGAACGGGTTCACGAGCGAGCACGCGAACGAGGTCTGGCGCGTCACCGCGCTGGCCAGGCCCGGCAGCGACGCCGACCCGCCCGCGAGCAGCACGTAGTCGACGCGGTTGTGCGGCGTGCTCGTGAAGAAGAACTGCAGCGCGCGAGCGATTTCCTGGCCGATGCTCTCGACGAAGGGCTTGAGCACGCCCGAGCCGTAGTCGTCGGGCAGATCGCCGCTGCGCTTCTTGGCCTCGGCCTCCTCGGCCGAAAAACCGTACTGGCGAACGATGAGCTGCGTCAGCTGCGCGCCGCCGAAGGCCTGGTCGCGGTCGTACAGCACCTCCTGGTTGCGCAGCACCTGCATGCTGGTGGTGAAGGCGCCCACTTCGAAAAGCGCCACGACCGCATCGACCCCCTTGCCGGGCAGTTGTTCGATCAGGCGGGCGGCTGCAAGCCGGGAGGCGAAGGATTCGACGTCGAGGATCACGGCCTTCAGCCCGGCCGCCTCGGCCAGGCCCTCGCGGTCCTGGACCTTTTCCTTGCGCGACGCAGCGATCAGCACTTCGACGTCGCCGGCGGACGCGGTGCTCTGGCCGGTGACGCAGAAATCGAGGCTGACCTCGTCGAGCGAGAACGGGATGTATTGGTTGGCCTCGGACTCGACCTGGATCTCGAGCTCCTGCTCGCTCATGCCGCCCGGGAGAATGATCTTCTTCGTGATGACGGCCGAGGGGGGCAGCGCCAGCGCGACGTTGCGGGTGCGGGTGCCGCTCTTGCGCACGACGCGGCGCACGGCTTCGGCCACTTCGTCGAACTTCTCGACGTTGCCGTCGGTGATCCAGCCCCGCTCCAGGGGTTCGATCGCGCAGCGCTCGAGAACCAGCTTGCCGCTGGCTTCGCGACCGAGCTCGACCAGCTTGACGCTGGACGAGCTGACGTCCAGGCCGAGCATGGGTGCGCTTTGCCGACGAAACAATGATCCGAAAGAAGCCAAGTTAGATTCCTCTAGCCCTGCATTTGTAACCAATGGAAAGATTTGCGTTCGGTTGCATGCTAGCAGCAGGCGTAGCGGCATCCAAGCCAAGCAGCCGGCTCGCCCTCGGGAGCGTTGTCAAAAGCTGACGCTACCAAGACATTCGGTAACTTTTGATCTACTGGAAACCTTCCGCTCACAGTTGAACCCGTGCAGCGTAGTCCGCTTTTTATAATGTGCGGTGACTCTCCGGGCCCCCATGCAAGAAACTCCACGCCCCAAAGGGCCAGCCAAGACCCCCCCTTCCGCACGCCCAGCCTGGCTGAAGTGGCTGCTGCGCTTTCTTGCCTGGGGCTTCGGCATCGCTGCAGCCGGCGCGCTGGCGATCCTGTGCGTCATTGCCGTCGCGCTCGCGGTCGCCTACCCCAACCTGCCCGACATCTCGGAATTGTCCGACTACCGGCCGAAGCTGCCGCTGCGGGTTTTCTCGGCCGAGGGCATCCAGATCGGGGAGTTCGGCGAGGAGCGCCGCAACCTGACCCCGATCTCGGCAATTCCCAAGCTCGTGAAGGATGCGGTACTGGCCGCCGAGGACACCCGCTTCTACGACCACGGCGGCGTGGACTACAAGGGCATGGTGCGCGCCGGCATCGCCAACCTGAGCCGGGTGAAGAGCCAGGGCGCATCGACCATCACCATGCAGGTGGCCCGCAACGTCTACCTGAGCTCCGAGAAGACGCTGACGCGCAAGATCTACGAAGTGCTGCTCACCTTCAAGCTCGAGCACCTGCTGACCAAGGACCAGATCTTCGAGATCTACCTGAACCAGATCTATCTCGGCAACCGCGCGTACGGCTTCGCCGCCGCCTCGGAGGCCTACTTCGGCAAGCCGCTGAACGCGCTGACCATCGCCGAGGCGGCGATGCTGGCGGGCCTGCCGAAAGCACCGGGCGCGAACAATCCGGTCAACAACCCGCAGCGCGCGCGCGGACGCCAGTTCTACGTGATCGACCGGATGCAGGACGCCGGCTTCATCACCGCCGAGCAGGCGGCCGAGGCCAAGAAGGAAGAGCTTCACCTGCGTGATGCGGCCAACCCGGATCGGCTGCACGCCGAATACGTGGCCGAGACGGTGCGCCAGCTGATGTACGCGCAATACGGCGACAGCACCTACACGCGCGGCCTGAAGGTCTACACCTCGCTCGTGGCGGCGGACCAGGCGGCGGCCTACAAGGCGCTGCGCAAGGGCATCATGGACTACGAGCGGCGCCAGTTCTACCGCGGGCCCGAGAAGTTCGTCGACCTGCCCGGCGACCCGAAAGAACTCGACGAGGCCGTGGACGACGCCCTGGCGGAGCATCCCGACAACGGCGACGTGATGGCCGCGGTGGTGCTCAAGGCCGGCCCGAAGGAAATCTCCGCCGTGCGCGGCAACGGCGACCTGGTGCAGATCACCGGTGAAGGCCTGAAGCCCGCGCAGTCGGGGCTTTCCGACAAGGCCCCGCCGAACATCAAGATCCGCCGCGGCGCCGTGATCCGCGTGGCCAGGACGCCGAAGAACACCTGGGAAATCACCCAGCTGCCCGAAGTGGAAGGCGCCTTCATCGCCATGGACCCGCGCGACGGTGCCATCAAGGCGCTGGTGGGCGGCTTCGATTTCGGCAAGAACAAGTTCAACCACGTCACCCAGGCCTGGCGCCAGCCGGGGTCGAGCTTCAAGCCGTTCATCTATTCGGCTGCGCTCGAAAAGGGCTTCACGCCGTCCACGGTCATCAACGACGGCCCGCTCTTCTTCGACGCCGGCACCACGGGCGGCCAACCCTGGGAACCCAAGAACTACGGCGGCAGCTACGACGGCCCCATGTCGATGCGCACCGCGCTCATGAAGTCGAAGAACCTGGTGTCGATCCGCATTCTGCAGTCCATCGGCACGCGTTATGCCCAGGACTGGATCACCAACTTCGGCTTCGACAAGGAGCGGCATGCTGCGTACCTGCCGATGGCGCTCGGCTCCGGCTCTGTCACGCCGATGCAGATGGCCACCGCGTACTCGGTGTTCGCCAATGGCGGCTATCGCGTCAACCCCTACCTGGTGACCCGCATCACCGACCACAAGGACCGGGTGCTGGTGGAGAAGCAGCCACCGCTGCTCAACGAGACGATCCGCGCCATTCCCCAGCGCAATGCGTTCATCATGAACACGCTGATGCAGTCGGTGACGCGCGCGGGCACCGCCGCCAAGGCGCAGGCCCTGCTGAAGCGGCCCGACCTCTACGGCAAGACCGGCACCACCAACGATTCGCTCGATGCCTGGTTCGCGGGCTTCCAGCCGACCATGACGGCCATCTCGTGGATCGGCTACGACACGCCGCGCAACCTCGGCGACCGCGAGACCGGCGGCGGCTTGAGCCTGCCGATCTGGATCGACTTCATGCAGACCGCTCTCAAGGGCGTGCCGGTCACCGACCTTTCCGCATCCCCGCCCAGCGGCGTCGTGAGCGTGGGCGGCGAGTGGTACTACGACGACTATGCGCCGGGCCGCGGCGTATCGAGCCTGGGTGTCGAAACCCCGGCAGCCGCGCCCGTCGAGGCCCTGACCGGCGCGCCCGTCGCCCCGCCGCCCCCGCCCGAAGAGCGCAACCGCATCCTCGACCTCTTCAGGAATTAAGACGCCCCCCGAAGCGGCTCACTTCGTGTAGCCGCCTCCCCCCACTGGGGGGCGCACCCGGTGGCCGGGCAAAGCCCGTTCCACGGGTGCACTGGGTTGGGGCCTGGTGCGTGGAGAGTCAGGCCGCCTTGAATTCCAATGGCTGGCCGGCCTGCAGGCTGGCTTCGCGCGTGAGGTTGGCGAAGAACTCCTCGCCGGTCTTGGTGTCGACCCAGGCATGGCCGTCGTGGCGGTAGTGATAGCCGCCCGAACGTGCCGCGAGCCAGATTTCCTGCAGCGGCTTCTGCAGGTTCACGATCAACTGGCTGCCGTTCCTGAATGAGATCGTGATCATGCCGCCGACCCGCTGGTTGTCGATGTCAGCGTCGGTGGCATCGTTGATGCGGTCGCAGCATTGCTCGATGGCGGCGAGCGCGGCTTCGGCGCGGTCCAGGTATTCGGAGTCGGTCATTACAATTTCGTCATGTTGAATGTTCGTCAAATTCTAGTGAGCGCCCCCACCCGTGCTGCGCTCATGGTCGCCGGCCTCGCGGCTGCCTTCGCGGTTTTGTCGGCTTGCGGGCAGCGCGGACCGCTGTTCCTGCCCACCGATCCGGCCGCTGCCCAGCGCGCCACCCTGCCGCAGTTGCTGGTTCCCGGCGGCGCGCCGGGCGATCGGGCGGCACCTCCGCCCGCCGCGGCGAGCAGTGCGCCAGCCGGCAGCGGAGCCACGCGATGACGGCCAACATCCCGCTCCCCGGCCATCCGCACATCGCCGAGCACGGCGGCACGCTCCACGTCGAGGGCCTGAGCCTCGACGCGCTGGCCCGAGAACACGGCACCCCGCTCTTCGTCTATTCGAAGCAATGGATGCTCGACGCGCTGGCGGCCTACCAGCGCGGCTTCGAGGGGCGCGAGGCGCTGATCTGCTATGCAATGAAGGCGAATTCATCGCTCGGCGTGCTGCGCGTCTTCGCCGAGGCGGGCTGCGGCTTCGACATCGTGTCGGGCGGCGAACTGGCGCGCGTGCTGGCGGTCGGCGCCGATCCCGCGAAGATCATCTTCTCGGGCGTCGGCAAGACCCGCGCCGAGATGCGCCAGGCGCTCGCAGCCGGCATCGCCTGCTTCAACGTCGAGAGCGAAGCCGAGCTCGACGTGCTCAACGAGGTCGCGCTGGCCGAGAAGAAGCGCGCACCGATCAGCATCCGTATCAATCCCAACGTCGATCCGAAGACGCACCCGTACATCTCGACCGGCCTCAAGGGCAACAAGTTCGGCATCGCGCACGACCGCGCGGTCGACGTCTACCGGCATGCCGCGGGGCTTGCGGGCATCGAGGTGGTCGGCATCGATTGCCACATCGGCTCGCAGATCACCGAGGCGTCGCCCTACCTGGACGCCTGCGACCGGGTGCTCGACCTGGTCGAGGCCATCGAGGCGGCCGGCGTGCCGATCCACCACCTTGACTTCGGCGGCGGCCTGGGCATCGACTACAACGGCGAAGTGCCGCCCAAGGCCGATGCGCTCTGGCAGCAGCTGCTCGCCAAGCTCGATGCGCGCGGCTTCGGCCGGCGCAAGCTGGTCATCGAGCCGGGTCGCTCGCTGGTGGGCAATGCGGGTGTCTGCGTGACCGAGGTGCTCTACACCAAGCCCGGGCAGGAGAAGAGCTTCTGCATCGTCGATGCCGCCATGAACGACCTGCCGCGGCCCGCGATGTACCAGGCGTTCCAGCGGATCGTGCCGCTGCGCGCGCGCGCCGGCGAGAGCACGACCTACGACGTGGTCGGCCCGGTCTGCGAGAGCGGCGACTGGATCGGACGCGACCGGGCGCTCAACGCGGTGGCCGGCGACCGGCTCGCCGTGCTGTCCGCCGGCGCCTATTGCATGAGCATGGCGAGCAACTACAACACGCGCGGGCGTGCGGCCGAAGTGCTCGTGAGCGGCCAGGAGGCGCGGCTGATTCGCCGCCGCGAAACGATGGAAGACCAGCTGCGCACCGAGCAGCAGATCGACGGCTGAGCGGCCCGCACGCCGGCCCGGCAACGCTCAACCGGCGCTGCTGCCGCGCGCACCGCTTGCCGCGGAGGGCTTCGGCCTGCGCGTGCGCATCGCATGCCACACGCGCCAGGCCAGCAGCACCGCGATGATGCCCGCGTAGACGAACACCTCGGCAAAATTGTTCTTGCCGGCGCGCATCCAGAAGAAGTGCAGCAGGCCGAGGCCGGCGATCAGGTAGACCAGCTTGTGCAGCATCTGCCAGCGCTTCGCGCCCAGGGCCTTGATCGCGCGGTTGAAGGAGGTCGCGGCCAGCGGCGTCAGCAGCACGAAGGCCGAGAACCCCACGAGGATGAACGGCCGCTTGACGATGTCGCTCGCGATCTCGCCCCAGTCGAAGCCCTTGTCGAAGAGGCTGTAGCACAGCAGATGCAGCACCACGTAGAAGTACACGTACAGCCCCAGCATGCGGCGAAAGCGCGCCAGCGCGCTGAGCTTGGCCATGACCCGCAGCGGCGTCACCGCGAGCACGATGCAGAGAAAGCGCAGCGTCCAGTCGCCGGTGGCGCGGATCAGGAACTCCTGGGGATTGGCTCCCAATTGCTGCGTGAAGGCGCCATACACCAGCCAGGCAAACGGCAGCAGGCACAGCAGGAAGACGAGCGGCTTGGCCGCCGGGTGCAAGAGCAGCTTGTTCATGGGGCGATGCGCGCCGAGCCCGAAGGTCGGCGCAGTCTCAGAAGTTCTTCTTCAGGTCCATGCCGGCGTAGAGCTGCCCGACCTGGGCTTCGTAGCCGTTGAACATCAGCGTCTTGTGGCGCTTGGCGAACAGCCCGCCGAAGCCACCGCCACCTTCGCCGATCCGGCGCTCGGTGGCCTGGCTCCAGCGCGGATGGTCGACGTTCGGATTCACGTTCGAATAGAAGCCGTACTCGTTGGCTGCGGCCTTGTTCCAGGCGGTGCTGGGTTCCTTCTCGACGAAGCGGATCTTCACGATCGACTTGGCCGACTTGAAACCGTATTTCCACGGCACGACGAGGCGCACCGGCGCGCCGTTCTGGTTCGGCAGCACCTCGCCGTACATGCCGAAGGCCAGCAGCGTGAGCGGATGCATGGCCTCGTCCATGCGCAGGCCCTCGACGTAGGGCCAGTCGAGCACGCGCGAACCGACGTAGGGCATGGTCTTGGGATCGGCGAGCGTCACGAACTCGACGAACTTTGCGTTGCCCTGCGGCTCGACGCGCTTGATGAGTTCGGCCAGCGAATAGCCCACCCACGGGATGACCATCGACCAGCCCTCGACGCAGCGCAGGCGATAGATGCGTTCTTCCTGCGCGCTGAGTTTGAGCAGGTCTTCGATGCCGTACTTGCCGGGCTTCTTGACCAGCCCCTCGACCTCCACGGTCCAGGGACGCGTCTTGAGCGTGCCGGCGTTTCGCGCGGGATCGCTCTTGTCGGTGCCGAACTCGTAGAAATTGTTGTATGTCGTGGCTTCCTTGTAGTCGGTGAGCTTTTCCATGGTTTGCGCACCGGGCACGGCCGACTTGACGCCGGGCAGCAACGCCAGCTTGTGCGGCCCGGCGCCCTGGGCAAAGGCTTCGCGCGCCGCAAAGCCTGCCAGCGCAGCCCCTGCCATGCCGCCGGCCATGAGCTTCAGCAGGTCGCGCCGGCGCTCATAGACCTCGCGCGGCGTGATTTCACTGGCAACCGGGTGGATGAAACCGCTGCTGCGATCCTGCGGACGGAAATGGAACGTCATGATGTGGCCTTTCGCGTGAATCGTTTGCTCGGGGTAGTTCGCGACTCCCCCTGCTTCGGTTACGCACTTTCACAGTGCGCGGTTTCATTCTTCGCGAAAAACCCTCCTGCCGCTCAAAGCGTGCCGTAACTGTGCAACCCGCTCAGGAACATGTTCACGCCAAGGAAGGCGAAGGTGGTCACGGCCAGCCCCGCCAGCGCCCACCATGCGGCCACGGTGCCGCGCAGGCCCTTGACCAGGCGCATGTGCAGCCAGGCGGCGTAGTTGAGCCAGACGATCAGGGCCCAGGTTTCCTTCGGGTCCCAGCTCCAGTAGCCGCCCCAGGCATCGGCCGCCCACAGCGCGCCGAGCACGGTGGCAATGGTGAAGAAGGCGAAACCGACCGTGATCGACTTGTACATCACGTCGTCGAGCACCTCGTTGGCCGGCAGCCGCGCGGCAATGCGCTTGCGGCCGAAAAGGATGCCCGCGGCGATGAGCGCGGAGATGGCGGCGTAGACCACCCAGTAGCTGCCGCCGGCTTCCTGCGCGCGCTGGCGGAAGGCCACGGGCACGAAGCACAGCGCCACGCCCAGCAGCCAGATCGGCGTGAGCTTGTACCAGCGTGTTTCGCTCGCCTGCTCCTTGACGAGGTAGGCGAAGGCGACCATGGCCGCGAGCGCGAAGGTGCCGTAGCCGATGAAGTTGGCGGGCACGTGCACCTTCATCCACCAGCTCTGCAGCGCCGGCACCAGCGGCTGAATCTCGTGCGCTTCGCGCACCAGCGTGTACCAGAGCAGGAAGCCGACGGCGGCACTCACGACGAGCATCACGAAGGCGCCGAGCGAGCGCGTGCGGTAACGCTCTTCGTAGTACAGGTAGAACGCGGTGGTGAGCCAGCAGAACAGCACGAACACCTCGTAGAGGTTGCTCACCGGGATGTGGCCGATGTCGGGGCCGATCTGGTGGCTTTCGTACCAGCGCACCATGGTGCCGATCAGCGCCATCGTGACGGCGGCCCAGGCCAGCCGCGACGCGATGGTCTCGAGCGCATCGCCCTGCTTGCCGCCGAACAGGCCCAGCCAGTAGAAGAGCGTGCTCATGAAGAACAGCACGCTCATCCAGAGGATGGCCGACTGGCTCGAAAGGAAGTACTTGAGCCAGAACACCGTCTCGGCGCGCGCCAGGTCGCCCTGGTAGGACGCGATGGCCAGCAGCGAGGCCGCCGCGACGACGATCGCCAGCACGCGCAGCGGCCGCCAGAACCAGCAGATGGCAATGATGGAAATCATCGCGCCCACGAGGATGGGCTTCTCGTAGTTGTCCATCGCGCCGGCATACTGGGCCAGCGCGAACAGGCCGCCCGCAATGACCAGCGCGGCGAAGAGCCAGTCGAACAGGCTGCGCCGCGAGAGCCAGCTTTCGTTGAGCGTGAGAGTGGTGGTGTTCATGGTGAGGCCGGCTCTTCTTTTTTCAGGGCGAGCAGCTTGTGCTTGAGGTGCTCGAACTCGCGGTCGCTGTCGATGGTCTTGCGATTGACGGAGAAGGCCATCGTCGCGGCGGTCGCGGCAGCGGTGTCCCCGGCGCCGGTGGCGGGTGTCAGCCACACCCAGAGACGGCGCTCGCGCACGTACAGCATGGCAAAAATTCCGATGATCAGCAACAGACAGCCCAGATAGACCACGTTCTTGCCGGGCGCACGCGCCACCTGGAAGACGCTGGCCTGCACCTGGGTGAAGTCGGTCATCATCATCGCGACCGGTGCCGGATAGAAATAGGCGTCGCTGATGGCGAGCACTGCCTGGGTCAGGAAGGCCTGCGACTTCGGCTCGCTCGGCAATGCCCCAAGCCCCGCGCTCTCACGGCTCAGGTTGAGCACTTCGAACAGCACGTCGTTGAGGATGCGAACCAGCACCGCGCCAGCGCGCTCGCGCTCGGCCTCGGGCACATTGGCCTCCATGAATTCCGCGATCGCCTGCCAGCCGCCGAGCGTGCTCGCGTCGGCCTTGGCGCGCTCGCTGCCGGCAAACAGGGCCAGCGCGCGCGCCGCCGACACGCGCAGTTGCTCGGCCATCTCGGGCCGCTTCGGATCGGCCGCCTTGGCGACGTAGCGCGCCACCGCGCGCGCCCGGGTGTCGGCATCGGCCAGCGCGGCGCGCATGCGCACGAAGCCGTCCATCGAACCCTGCTCGTCGGCCGGCACGCGCAGGTAGCGGAACGGCTCCTCGGGCTTCTCGCGCATGCCGAGCAGGAACACGGGCTGGCCGTCGCCCATGTCGACCGGCACCATGTAGTTCTGGTACTCGCGCGCCTGGCCGGCGGCATCGCGCAGCTTGTAGCCGAAGCTCGGGCCGATGTTGCGCAGTTCCTTCGGCTTGTTGGTCTTGTTGGCCGCGCCGAAGCGCGACGCGATGTCTTGGCGCAGGTCGACCTTGCGCACGTCCACGCTACTGCCCAGCGCGCCGCCGTCTGCGAAGTTCTCGACATTGATCACGCGCAATGCGGCGTACTCGAGCGTGAGCTTCTCGGTGCCGTTGGTGATCTCGGTGCTCGGGCCGCCGATCACGCCTTCGACCTCGAACGGCTTGGCCGCAGCCGCCATCGGCACGGCCTTGAGCTTCACGCGCGAGCCCCCGTCGTCGAAGCTCGACTGGTAGATCTCCACGCCCTTGTAGCTCGCGGGATGGTTGACCTCGATGCGTGCCGGCACCTGCGCGCCGGTCTCGCGGTCATGCAGCACCACCTCGCTCGCAAACAGCTTGGGCATGCCGGTCGAGTAGTAGTCGACGATGAACTTCTTGAGCTCGATCGAGAACGGCAGCTCCTGCAGCAGCACGCCGTCGGACTGCTGCAGGATGGCCACGCTGCCCTGCCCGCCCTCGGGCACGAGGATGTTGCCGCGGAAGGTGGGGTTGCGCGGCGACAGCCGATGCTCGGGAGCCACGTCGGCGATCATGCCGCCGCCGGTGAACACGCTCTTGCCGTTGAACCAGGTCTGTGCGCGCACCACGAGGTCGCCGTCGAGCAGGCCGCCGATGCAGACCAGCACGATCGCGCTGTGCGCGGCGATGTAGCCGAGCTTGTGGGCGCCGCCCGCGCGTGCCGCCACCATCCAGCCCGCGCCGGCCTGTGCGTCGGCACCGTCGCGCTGCTGCAGCTTGACCTTCCAGCCGCCGCTCACGAGCAGCTGGCCGATGCGGTTGGCCGCGGCCGCAGGCGCCTCTTCGAGCTGGCTCTCGGCGCGCTGGCCGAACGCCTTGAGGCTCTGCGCGCGGATGTCTTCCTTGAAGGTCTTGAGGTCCACCAGGATGCGCGGCGTGTTGCGCGCAATGCACAGCGACGTGCTGACCACCAGGAACAGCAGGATCAGCAGGAACCACCAGGCGCTGTAGACCGAATCGAGCCGGGCCGCACGGAACAGCTCGGCCCAGAAAGGCCCGAACTGGTTGATGTAGTTGTTGATGGGCTCGTGCTGCTTGAGCACGGTGCCGATGATCGATGCGATGCATATGACCGTGAGCAGCGCGATCGCGAAGCGCATCGAGGACAGCAGCTCCACCGCAGCGCGAAGCACTTGCGGGCCGCGATGGACGCGAAGGCCGTGGGTGGAGACAGACATCGGGCAGCGAGGTGAAAGAAAGGAACGGGCGGGTAGAGGAAAAAAACAAAAGGGCGGGCCATCCAGCTGGATCGGCCCGCCCTCTGTTTGAGATTTTTATCGGCGGTCAGTTCACGCGGTGCATGCGCCGGGGCGCACGCGGGGCTGTCAACGCAGGCCGGCGATGTAGTCGGCCACGGCCTTGATTTCGCGGTCGTTCAGCTTGGCGGCAACGTCGCTCATCGGGACGCTGTTCAGGCGGACCTTGTCGCGGAAAGCCACCAGCTGCGCCGTGGTGTAGTCGGCGTGCTGGCCGCCCAGGCGCGGGTACTGCGCGGGCATGCCGGCGCCGTTGGGGCTGTGGCAGCCGGCGCAGGCCGGGATCTGGCGGTCAGCGATGCCGCCGCGGTAGATTCGCTCGCCGAGCGCCACCAGGTCCTTCTCCTTGGAGAAGCCGGTCTTGATCTTCTTGGAGCCCACGAACCAGGCGATGTCGCGCATGTCCTGCTCGGACAGCTTCGCGGCCAGCGGCTGCATGATCGGGCTCTTGCGCTTGCCGGACTTGAAGTCCTGCAGTTGCTTGAGGATGTATTCGGGGTGTTGCTGCGCCAGCTTCGGGTTCGCCGCGATGGCCGAGTTGCCGTCGGCGTTGTGGCACGACGCGCAGCTCTGGCTGTTTGCCGGCGTTGCATTGAACAGCGTGTCACCCTTGGCAGGGTCGGGCTTGGCCGGTTTTGCGGCCGCCGCCGCAGGGGCAGCTGCAGGCTCTTCGGCTGCGAAACTCGCGCTGGCTGCAACGCCCATGAGGGCTGCAAGCAGAAAATTGGCAAACAACTTCATATCGGGGGCTCGATTTATTGGCGCAAAACCCCGCGATTCTACAATGGCGGCCCGTACCGAAAGCCCATTGATGACCAGCCCGTCGCGCAAGCACGCCGCCCCCCCTTCCCGCGCGACCCCGGCCGTGGACCCCGTTGCCGCCGAGCGCGAGCGCATTGCGCTCGGCTGGCTGCACACCGCCCACTTCCTGACCAGCGCGCCGCAGCTCGAGCATCTGCCGCCGCTCGACCTGCCCGAGATCGCCTTCGTCGGCCGCTCGAATGCAGGCAAGTCGACGGCCATCAACACCCTCACGCAGCAGACGCGGCTGGCCTTTGCCTCGAAGACGCCGGGCCGCACCCAGCACATCAATCTGTTCGGCGTTGGCAAGCAGAAGGCTGACGACGCGGTGCTGGCCGACCTGCCGGGCTACGGCTATGCCGCCGTGCCGCGCGAAGCCAAGCTGCGCTGGCAGCGCGTGATGGGCAACTACCTGATGACGCGCGAGAACCTGCGCGGGGTGGTGCTGATGTGCGATCCGCGCCACGGCCTCACCGAGCTCGACGAGATCCTGCTCGACGTGATCCGCCCGCGCGTGCAGCAGGGGCTCAAGTTTCTCGTGCTGCTGACCAAGGCCGACAAGCTCACGCGAAGCGAAGGCGCCAAGGTGCTGTCGATCACGCGACTGCAGGCCGGCGGCGGCGAGGTCAAACTGTTCTCCGCGCTCAAGAAGCAAGGCGTCGGCGAAGCCGCCGAACTGCTCTGGCGCTGGGCGCATCCCACCGAAGAGACACAGGCAGCGGCGCCGCCGCCCGAGACCACCGAAGGCCCGTAGCCAGCCGGACGGCCCGGCGCTCGCGGCCCGCAGCTATCAAAACCATAGCAAAAGAGGCCAGGCCACCATGATCGAGACCTTCCAGCGCCATCTGCCCAACGGCACCACCCTGAGCTGCCGCGCCGCCGGCGAGCCCGGGCGGCCCCTGATGGTGTTCCTGCACGGCTTTCCCGAGGCTGCGTTCATCTGGGACGCGCTGCTCGTGCATTTCGCGGACCCGGCGAACGGCGGCTACCGTTGCGTGGCACCGAACCTGCGCGGCTTCGAGCAATCGAGCGCACCCGCCGACGTGGCCCAGTACAAGGCCCACCTCATGATCCAGGACATCCAGCAGCTCGTCGCTTCCGAGAACCCGGCCGGCACGCTGGCCGCACTGGTGGCCCACGACTGGGGCGGCGCCTTCGGCTGGGGCTATGCGAACGCGTTCACCGCGCAGGTCGAGCGGCTGGTCATTCTCAATTCACCGCACCCGGGCACCTTCGCGCGCGAGCTGCGCGACAACCCGGCGCAGCAGCAAGCCAGCGCCTACATGAACTTCCTCGCCCGGCCCGACGCCGAGGCGCTGCTCGCGGAGGACGACTACCGGCGCATGTGGCCCTTCTTCACGCTGATGAAGGCCGGCCCCGACGGCCACGGCTGGCTGACCGACGACGTGAAGCAGCAGTACCGCGAGGTCTGGAACGCGGGCCTGACGGGCGGCTGCAACCTCTACCGCGTGACGCCGCTGAAGCCTCCGCCAGCCGGCCAGAGCGCCGACAGCATTCCGGTGCCGCCGCGCGAGCGCCTCACCGTCGACGTACCGACGCTGGTGCTCTGGGCGCTCGACGACGTCGCGCTGTTGCCGGGCCTGCTCGAGGGCCTCGACGACTATGTCCCGAACCTTGTCGTGAAAAAGGTGGCCGGCGCCACGCACTGGATCGTGCACGAGCAGCCACAGCTTGTGGCCGCCGAGATCGGCGCGTTCGTGCGCCCTTAGGGCCTGTTCACCCTATTTACGGGGATCGCGTTGGCCCGCCTTGGGGCTGGCTGCAAGGCGCCCGTGCGCAGCAATGCTGAAGCATTGCAAGCGCGGGCAACGCCGCAGACGGCCCCAAGGCGGACCAACCCGGAGGGAAGGCATGCCTTCGCGACCTCGTAAATAGGGTGAACAGGCCCTAATAGATCGGCGCCTCGCCGTCGGGCCGGGTCTTGAAGCGCCGGTGCACCCAGTAGTACTGCGACGGCATCGCATCGATGTAGCCCTGGAGCCGCAGGTTCATCAGCGTGGTGTCGGCGGCGACGTCGTCGGTCGGGAAGTTCTGCCAGGCTGGCAGCACCTCGACCTCGTAGCCCTCGCGCGTGAGCTTCGAAACGATCGGGACCACCTTCGCCTTGCCCAGCCGCGCAAAACGCGACAGCGACGGCACAGTGGCGGCCTGCACGCCGTAGAACGGCACGAAGATCGTCTGGTCGCGCCCGAAATCCATGTCGGGCAACAGGTAGAGCAGGCCGCCCTTGCGCAGCCCCGCGAGCACCGGCTTGATGCCGTCGACCCGGTTGAGCGCGGCCACGTCGCCAAAGCGGGTGCGGCCCTTGCGGATCCATTCGTCGACCATCGGGTCGCGCTGGGTCGTGTAGATGGTGGCGGAGGGCCGCGCGGTGTGCATCGTCAGCGCGGTGGCCGCGGCGTCGAGGCCGTAGAAGTGCGGCGCGAACAGGATCATCGGCGCCTCGCCGTCGGCGATCTCGCGGATTTCGGGTGCCGAGCCCACCACCTTGAGGCGGCGCGCCACCACGCGCTCGGGTGCATGCCAGAGCCAGCTGCGGTCGAGCCACGACTGCGCCACGTACACGAAGGTCTGGCGCGCGATGGCACGGCGCTCGGCCTCGGATTTCTGCGGAAAGCAGACCTCGAGGTTGCGATCGACCACGCGCCGGCGCGGCACGGCGAGCGTGTGCAGCACGCGCCCGAGCAGCGCGCCGAAGCCGCGCACGAGCGGCAGCGGCAAGGGCGCGATCGCGCGCATGAAGCCGATACCGAGACGCGAACCAAGGCTCATGGCGCCTCCCCCGCGACCGCAGCGGCGACGCGCTCGGCCCGCGGTTCCTTGTAGCGCGCGTAGTCCCACACGTACTGGCCCGGCAGGCTGCGGATCAGCCTGCCGATGGCATCGTTCATGGCCGTGGCGGCTTCTTCGATGGATGCCTTCGGATCGGTGAGTGCCGTGCCGACGATCGGCTCGAAGCGGATCACGTAGCCCGCGCCGCGCGGCAGGCGCTCGCACACGCTCAGGAAGCACGCTGCCCCGGTCTGTTGCGCGAGGCGCGGCAGCAAGGTCATGGTGTAGGCCGGCCGCCCCAGAAACGGCGCCCAGACGCCCTGCCCTGCAGGCGGCACCTGATCGGGCAGGATGCCCGTGTAGCCGCCGCCGCGCAGCGTGCGGATCAGGCCGCGCACGCCCGTGTTGTTGGTCGGCAGCGTCTGCAGGCCGGGGCGGTCGCGCGAGCCGGCGGCGATCAGCTCGGCCATCCACTTCTTGCGCGCCGGGCGGAACAGCGCCGTGATCGGCCCGAAGGTGGAGAGAAAGCGCTCGCCGATGGCCTGGCCGCACATCTCCCAACTGCCGAGGTGCGGTGCCACCAGGATCACGCCCTTCTTCGCGTGCATGGCGGCCTCGAAGGCCTCGACGCCCTCCCAGCGCACCACGCGCGACAGCACGGTCTCGCCCTGGGGCCGCAGCCACAGCCAGGGCAGCTCCGACACCATGTGGCCGGCCGCCGCAATGGCCGGGCGGTATTGCTCGGGCGAGAAGCCCGCGCCTTCGGCATGGGCCTTGAAGCGGCGGCGATAGCCGGGCGCGCAGAACCAGACCAGCCAGCCCAGCAGGCTGCCGAGGCCATGCATCAGCGGCATCGGCACGCGGGCGAGCAAGCGGAACAGGGTGATCATCAACGGGTGGGAAGGGGTGTCAAAAACGGGACGCGCGCGCATGATATTGCGCGGCTCGAATACAATCGAAATTGTCGCCGAGTTACGGAACAACTTGCAGGGCGACAAACACAAGCGCGAAGCGATTGTGCCCCGCCGATTCATCGGCATCTGCTAAAGCGTTCGCCAGGGCTCCGCAGAGTTGGCAACGCGCCAAGTCACTTCCAGGAGTATCAAAAATGGCGAACGACTTTCTCTTCACTTCCGAATCCGTCTCCGAAGGCCATCCCGACAAGGTCGCCGACCAGATCTCGGACGCCATCCTCGACGCGATCTTCGAGCAGGACCCACGCAGCCGCGTGGCCGCCGAGACCCTGACCAACACCGGCCTGGTGGTGCTTGCCGGCGAGATCACGACCAACGCGCACGTCGACTACATCCAGGTGGCGCGCGACACCATCAAGCGCATCGGCTACGACAACACCGACTACGGCATCGACT
>CAMLCW010000017.1 GCA_946478645.1 uncultured Variovorax sp. | reverse complement strand
TAGAAAGCGTCGAGTTAGCGGACTTCAAGCACCGACCATCTCCTTGCCGAGGTAGACCTCGCGCACTTTCGGATCGCGCCGCACTTCGTCGACGCTGCCGGTGGCGACCACCTCGCCGTAGTTCATCACCATGATGCGGTTGGCCAGGCCGAACACCACGTCCATGTCGTGCTCGGTCATCACCACCGTGATGCCGCGCTGCTCGCGCGTGCGCGCCACCAGCTGCGCGATGTCGGCCCGGTCGCTCGGCGACATGCCGGCCGTGGGCTCGTCGAGCATCAGGATGCTGGGCCGGCCCGCGAGCGCGATCACGAACTCGAGCCGCTTCTTGTCGCCATGCGAGAGAAAGCGCGCCGCCTCGCCCGCCATCGGGTCGAGCCGCACGTCGGCGAGCAGCGCCATGGCTTCCTCGCGCACCTCGGCCGACGGGGCGCAGCGCCAGCGCGGCCCCAGCGGCTCGCGCCGGTTGCGGCGCCGCGCCTCGACGGCGGTGATCACGTTGTCGAGCACGGTGAAGTCGTGGAATACGCGCGCCACCTGGAAGGTGCGCCCGAAGCCCTCGCGGACCCGCTCGTGCGCGGGCAGCCGGGTCACGTCGCGGCCTTCGAAGTGGATCGTGCCGCCGTTGGACGGCACCTCGCCCGTCATCACCTTGAACATCGTCGTCTTGCCCGCGCCGTTCGGCCCGATGATCGCGAACACCTCGCCGCGCGCCACCGACAGGCTCACGCCGTGCAGCACCTCGATCGGCCCGTAGTGCTTGCGCACGGCGTCCACGCGCAGCAGTTCGGCGCTCATCGCAGGCCTCCCTCGAGGGCCGCGCCAGCCTGCGGCAACGGTGCCTGGCTCTCCGCAGCCGGCGTGCTGCGCCGCCCCCAGAGCCGCTCTTCGAGGTTGCGCCAGAGCCCGACCGCGCCGTTCGGCGCCAGCAGGATGATCGCCAGCAGCCCCGTGCCGACGATCAGCTCCGACAGCCCGACCAAGGTGCGCGTGGCGTAGGTGATGGCCGCGAACAGCCCCGCCCCCACCACCGGCCCCCAGAACGAGCTGACGCCGCCCAGCAGCGTGTTGAGCATCGGCTGCGCCGACGCGAGCCAGTGGACTTCTTCCACCGTGACGATGCGCGACCACGGCGCATAGAGCGCGCCCGCCACCGCCGCCACCGCGCCGGAGATCACGAAGGCCGCGAGCCGATAGCGCGCCACGTTCGTGCCCATGAAGGCCGCACGCTCCGCGTCCTGGCGCACGGTCTGCAAGGTGCGGCCGAAGCGGCTGTGCAGCAGCCACCACAGGAACGCGGTGATCAGCACCGTGGCCACCAGCAGGAACCAGTAGTAGGCGTTCGAGCTCGACAGGTCGATGCGCCACAAGCCGAAGTCGAGCGCGGGGCGCGGGATGTCGGTGATGCCGTCCTCGCGGCCGAGAAAGGTCGAGAAGCCGATCACCAGCCGCAGCGCCTCGGCCAGCGCCACGGTCAGCACCGCGAGGAACACGCCGCTCATGCGGCGCAGCGCGAGCACGCCGATGACCCAGGCCACCACCGCCCCGAGCAGCGCCGCGCCCAGCAGCACGCCGAGGAACGGCACGCCCGCGATGTGGCGCAGCGCCAGCGCGGCCAGGTAGGCGCCGAGCGCGAAGAAGCCCGCATGGCCGAACGACACCAGCCCCGTGTAGCCGAACAGGATGTTCCACGACAGCGCGAACACCACCTGCACCAGCACCGTGCCCACCACGTAGAGCGGGCCGGCGTTCACCCACAGCGGCAGCGTGGCCAGCACGCCGACCACCGCGACGCCGAGCACCTGCCAGGCTGCGCGCGGAATGCGCGGGCGGTGCAGCCCGCCCGAGCCGTGCGCGCCCGCGTGCGATTCCTCCTGCGCACCGGCGGCCGGGAACAGGCCGCTCGGGCGCCACAGCAGGAAGCCCGCGAGCACCACGTAGATCGCGAGGCCCGGCACGGAAGGCAGCAGCACCGTGTTGAGGCTCTGCACCAGCCCCAGCACCAGCGAGCCGATGAATGCGCCGCGAATGTTGCCGAGCCCGCCGATGATCACCGCGAAGAACGCGTACATCAGGTACGAATCCCCGAGCCCGGTCGACAGGCTCTGGTTCGGCAGCAGCAGCCCGCCCGCGAGGCCCGCAAGGAAGAAGCTCGCCATCACGCTCAAGGCGATGCCGAACGACACGTTGAGCCCGAGCACGCCCGACATCCACGGATCGGCCGCGAGCGCCTGCATCAGCTTGCCGAACCACATGCGGTGGATCGCCACCTCCAGCACGATGTACACCACCACGCCAGCCGCGATCACGAACAGCTGGTAGGCCGAGAAGAACATGCCGAAGGGGTTGAGCGGCTGGTCCAGCCCCGGCGGCGGATTGACCGAGAAGAAGTCGACGCCCCAGATCAGCTTGGTCACGCCGGTGCACACCATCATGAGTGCGAAGGTGGCGATCAGCACGTAGTGCGGATCGACGTTGCGCAGCCGGCGCAGCACCAGCCGGTCGGTCAGGAGGCCGAGCAGCGCCACCACCACCCCGCCCGCGAGCGCTGCCAAGAGTAACATTCCGAGCGACTGCACGTCGCGCCCCATCACCGAATACGCGGTGTAGGCGCCGATCATGAAGAAGCCGCCCTGCGCCATGTTGAGCAGGCGCATCAGCCCGAAGATCAGCGTGAGCCCGGCCGCGACCACGAAGATCGCCATGCCGAAGGCGGCGGCGTTGAACACCGCGAACATCAGTTCATTGGCCACGCGCGTCAGCCCTCGTACTTCTTGCCGGGCGAGGCCGGCTCGACGATCTCGTTCTCGTCCAGGCGGAACACCTGCTCCAGGCCGTAGCCCGGCGCCGCGTCGCGCGCGCCGATCTTGGCGAAGTAGAACGAGCCGATGCCCTGGTGGTCTTCCTTGCGCACGCGGTAGGGGCCGGCCGCCGTGTCGAACTGCAGGCCCTCGAGCGCGGCGATCACCGCGTCGGTCTCGGTCGATCCCGCCTTCTTCACCGCATGGAAGATGCCCAGCGCCGAGCGGTGCGAGGCCTGCACGATCCCCGGCACCCAGGGCGTGCCCGCCACCTTGAGGATGTACTCCGACAATTGCCGGCTCACCGGGAACTCGCTCTTGAACGGCTCGAGCTCGGGCGCCCAGAAGGTCACGCCCCAGAGGTTCTTCGGCGTCGACTTCTGCATCGCCTTGGCGATCATCAGCTCGGTGCCGGCCTCGCCGATGACCTTGAACTTGCGGTCGAGCCCCACCGCGCGGCCCTGCTGCAGCAGGCTCACGCAGGGCGCGGCCGTGAGCCCGATGAACAGGCCCTCGGCGCCCGAGTTCATCAGGTTGTTGATCTCGATCTTGTAGTCGGCCTTGTTGAGGCTCGCGAACACCGCCTCGGCCACCTTCACCTGGCGCCCCGCCTTGGCCGCGGCCGCCATCGCGCCGGCCTTGAAGTAGCGCGCCACGTCGCGGCCGTTCTCGCTGTCGGGCGCGATCACGGCCCAGGTCTTCACGTCGGCGAAGCGCGTCGTCATGAGGTTGCCGATGCCGCCGTAGAGCATCAGCGCGTTCGACGAGAGCCGGAAGAAATTGCGGCTGAAGTTCTCGTGCGTGACCGACATCACCGTGGGCGCCGGTGCCACCACCATGCTCTTGAGCTCCGCCAAGATCGGCGCGATCGCGAGCGCCATCGGCGACTGGCCCGCGCCGATCGACAGGTTGACGCCCTCGCCCGCGAGCTCGCGCGCGGCATTCACGGCGCCCGCGCTCGTGAACTTGTCGTCGCGCACCACGATCTCGATCTTGCGGCCGAGCAGGCCGCCGTTGTCGTTCCATTGCATCTGCGCGGCCTTGATGCCGTGCAGCCAGGCGGTGCCGGCCTCGGCGCCGATGCCGCTCATCGGCAGCATGGCGCCGACGCGGATGGGCGCGCCCTGCGCGCGCAGCGGTCGTGCGCCGGCGGCGCCGAGCACCGCGGCCGCGCTCGCGGCCTGGAGAAGGGTTCTGCGTGGAATGGTCATGGTGATGCTGGGCTCCTCACAGCGAAATGGCTTTGCCCGGCGTCGGCGGCTCCGCCACGTCGGCCTCGTTGTACGCCATGGCATCGACGATGCCGTAGCCCGGATCGGCGTCGCGCGCCCCCACCTTGGCGATGTAGGCCGTGCCCAGGCCCTGGTGGTCTTCCTTGCGCACGTGGTAGCTGCCCACCGCGGTGTCGAAGGTCAGGCCTTCGAGCGCGGCGATGACGGCGTCGGTCTCGGTGTTGCCGGCCTTCTGCACCGCATTGAACAGCGCGAGCGCGCAGCGGTGGCTCGACTGCACGATGCTCGGCGGGTTCTTGTCGCCCGTCAGCTTCACGTAGCCGTCGTACAGCGGCGCGCTCAGCGGATTGCGCTTGCCGGCCTCGGTGCCCGGCACCCAGTAGCTGATGCTCCAGAGATTGGCCGGCGTCGACTTCTGCATCGCCTTGGCGATCATCAGCTCGGTGCCGGCGTCGCCGATCACCTTGAACTTCTTGTCCATGCCCACCGAGCGCCCCTGCTGCAGCAGGCTGATGCAGGGCGCGGCCGTGAGGCCGACGAACAGGCCCTGCGATGGCGCGTTCATCAGGCTGTTGATCTCGACCTTGTAGTCGGCCTTGTTCAGGCTCGCGAACACCGGCTCGAGCACCTTCACCTGCCGCCCCGCCTTGGCCGCCGCGCGCTGCACGCCGAGCGTGAAGAAGCGCGCCATGTCGCGGCCGTTCTCGCTGTCGGGCACGATGCACGACCAGGTCTTCACCTCCGCGAAGCGCTCGGTCAGCATGTTGCCGATGCCCGCGAACGCGATGCAGGCGTTCCAAGAGAGGCGGAAGAAGTTGCGCTGGAAGTTCTCGTGCGTGAGCGACATCACCGTGGGGCACGGCGCCACCATCATCGCCTTGAGCTCGGGCAGGATCGGCGCGGTGGCCAGCGCCATCGGCGACTGCGAGCCGCCGATCAGCAGGTTCACGCCGCTGCCCGCGAGCTCGCGCGCCGCGGCCACCGCGCCGGCGCTGGTGAACTTGTCGTCGCGCACCACCAGCTCCACGGGCCGCTTGAGCACGCCGCCCTTCGCATTCCACAGCTCGGTCGCCACCTTGGCCCCCGCGAGCCAGGCCGCGCCGGCCTCGGCGCCGATGCCGCTCATCGGCAGCATCACGCCGATGCGCACGGGGCCGGCCTGCGCCCGCGCAATCCGCGAGACAGGCCCGCCGAGCACGGCCGCCGCGGCGGCCGTAGCCTGGATGAATCGACGCCTTTGAACAGTCATCCGTGTCTCCTGAAATCACGCGTCGGCCGGTCGATCGGGATCGGCTTCAAGCGATATTTGTTATAACAGATGACAGATTACGACTGTGCGACGAAACATGGCACTGGCGTAAACCCGAAGGTGAGGGGGTGGGCGGCCGCGTATGGCCGGTTGAAGTCTTCTTCCTGGGCCGGTGTCTTGAAGATGGGATCGGGTCGAGCGCCCGGGACTTTCACGCCCGTGGCGGTTCAAGGGCGCCGGCGATGGCCCCAGGGGCAAGCGATGCGCCCCGTCGTCACTGCAGCCGTATGCCGGCCCGCTGGATCACATCGCGCCACTTGATCGTTTCGGCGCGCGCGAAGTCCCCCGCCTCCGCCGGCGTGCCGCCGCCCGGCTGCATCGCGTTGTCTGCCATGACGCGCAGCACGCGGGGGGATTTCAATGCGGCGTTCAATTCCACGTTGAGCCGCTGCACGATGGCTTGCGGTGTTCCCGCCGGAACCCACACGGCGCCCCAGCCGGAGACCTCGTAGCCCTTGATGCCGGCCTCGTCGAAGGTCGGGACGTCCGGCAAGACCTCGAGCCGTTGCGGCGACGACACGGCGAGCGCGCGGATCTTGCCGGCCTTGATCAGCGCCAGCGAGGCCGGCAGGTTGTCGAGGATCGCCGGAACCTGGCCACCCATGACATTGGCGAGCGCGAAGGCGCTGCCCTTGTACGGCACATGCGCGAGATCGACCTTGCCCATGGTCTCGAGCAGCTCGAGCGACATGTGCGGGCTGGTGGCGTTGCCCGGCGTGGCGACGTCGATGGCCCCGGGCCGGGCCGCGGCCTCGGCGAGGAACTCGCGCAGGTTCCGGGCCGGGAAGTCGGGACGGACGGCCAGCACGTTCCAGACATGCATGGCCATGACGACGGGTTCGAAATCCTTGACGGGATCGAAGTCGAGCCTGGGGTACAGCGTCGCATTGGCGGCGTGCGTGGTGTTCGTGCCGAAGAAGAGTGTGTAGCCATCGGCCGGGCTTCTTGCCACGTTCGCGGCGGCGATATTGCCGGACGCGCCGGGTCGGTTCTCCACGATCACCGGCTGCCCGATCTGGGTCGCGAGCTGCTCGGCAAGCTGCCGCGCCGCACCGTCGGCAGCGCCGCCGGGCGGAAAGCCGAGGACCAGCCGCAAGGACCTGGCGGGATAGCCCTGTGCGGCCGCGCCGCAGGCGACCCCCAGCAGCAGCATCGCGGCCACGAGGCGGCGCCGCCGGTTCGTTCGCCCCGTCATGCGCCGAAGGCCCGGTTGTGGGTCGGGCTGATCAGGATCTCGTTGACGCAGACGCGCGCCGGCATGCCGGCGACGAAGGCGATGGTCCGGCCCAGGTCGTCCTCCTGCAGCATGCGGGCGCGCTCCTGCGCCGGCACGGGCACCGGACGCTGGTCGAGGATCGGGGTGTCGGTCTCGCCGGGCATCAGCACACAGGCGCGCAAGCCGTTGCGCCCTTCCTCCATGTTGAAGCTGTGCGTCAGCGCGACGACCGCATGCTTGGCCGCGTTGTACCCCGGCCCGACGATCGGCGACGCATGCCGGCCCGCCCACGACGCGACGTTGACGACGAGGCCCTCGCACCGGGCCCGCATCGACGGCAGCACGGCGTGCATGCAATGGAAGGTGCCGCTCAGGTTCACGTCCACGATCCGGCGCCAGTCGGCGATGCCGACCTCGGCCCAGGAGCGCGCCGTGACGTTGATGCCGGCGCTGTTCACCAGCACGTCGACGGCGCCGACCTCGCGCTCGATGGCCGCCAAGGTGGCCGCGACGGTCTCGCTGTCCGTCACGTCCAGCACGAAGCTGTGCGCCGTGCCGCCCTGCGCGGCCACCTGGCGGGCCACGGCCTGCAGCGCGTCGGCCCGGCGGCCGCACAGGACGACGACATGGCCGGCCTGCGCCAGGGCCAGCGCGGCGGCGCGTCCGATGCCGGAGCCCGCGCCGGTGATCCAGGCGATCCGCCGGGTTCTGTCTTCTTCTTGTGTCATGGTTGCAGGATCACCTTGCCGAATTGCTGGCGCGACTTCATCCACGCATGGGCCTGGGCCACGTCTTCGAGCGCGAACACCTTGTCGATCGGCATGCTGAAGCGCCCGGCCTGCAGCAGCGGGGCCACGTCGGCGAGCATGCGCGCGATGAGCGCGGCCACGTCGTCGGCGGTGCGCGTGCGAAAGGTCACGCCCACCAGCGACAGCCGCTTGAGCGAGAGCAGGTCGAGGTCGACCGGCCCGGCCGTGCCGCCCATGCGCCCCACGCTTACGATGCGCGCGCCGAGCGCTGCGCAGGCCATGTTCTCGGCGAGCGCGGGAGCGCCCAGATGGTCGACCACCACGTCCACGCCATGGCCGTTCGTCGCTTCCCGCACGGCGGCCTCGAGCGCGGGGCCGCTGTGCGCGGCCAGGGTCACGCCCAGCGCGCGCAGGCGCTCCCATTTGTCGGTCGAGGTGCTGGTGCCGATCACCTGCCCGGCGCCGAGCAGCCGGGCCAGCTGCACCGCGGCGATGCCGACCACCGAACTCGCGGCCTGCACGAGCACATGGTCGCCGCGCGCCAGGCGCCCGTTGCTGACGAGCGCGTCATGCGCCGTCATCAGCGCGGCCGGCCAGGCGGCCGCCTGCAGCACATCCACGCCGGCAGGCACGCGCATGAGCAGGCGTTCGTCCACGCAGACCCGCTCCGCGTGCGCGCCGCTGCACATCGCCATGACCTTGTCGCCGAGGCCGAAGCCCCGCACGTCCGGGCCGCAGCCGACGACCTCCCCGGCCATCTCGAGCCCGGCCACGCCGGCCGGCCCGCTGCCCGTCATGGCACGGAAGTGGCCGGTCTTCAGCGACAGGTCGGCCCGGTTCATGCCGGCCGCAAGCACCCTGACCAGCACTTCGCGCGGACCGGGCACGGCTTCCGCCACCTCCTGCAGCCGAGGCTGCGGCGCGCCGCTGTCGTCGCGCGCGATGAGCACGGCCCTCATGCACCCACCCCGCTCGCGAGAACGTCCGGCTCGCGCACGAACTTCAACTCGTTGCAGGCCGGGCGGCCGTTGATCGACAGCGGCGCGGAGCGCAGCGCGAGCCGCGGCCGGTCACCGGTGTCCTCGAACTGCCAGAACCGCTCCAGCGTGCGGCCTTCCCAATCCGGAAGGTGGCAGCCGATGACGCGGTGCGTCAGCTTGCGTTGGGCCGGATCGATCTCGAAGCGGCAGAAGTACGAGAAATAGCCGTTGAACGCGGCAACGATCTCGTCGGCCGAGCCGATGCCGCGCTCGGCCACCGAGGCGCGCACCGCGGAAAACTTCGGCCGGCCGCGCTGCATCAGCGCGCCGGTCATGAAGCCGGCGTGCGTGTAGACGATCAGGCCTTCGGCATCGGCGCCCATCGGAAACTCCACGCCGCCGTCGTCGTAGAGGATGCGGAACGACAGCAGGCGCCAGGTGCCGATCAGGGCCTGCACTTCGGTCACGGGTGCCCCCTTGGCGCTGCTCATTGCACATGCTCCGGAAGCAGGCCCAGCGCACGCGCCCAGGCCAGCGCGTCGCGGGTATTGCGGCGCGGCGTGTACTCCAGCCCGACCCAGCCGTTCCAGCCGCGCCGCGCCAGCCCCTCGAGGAAGGCGTGCAGGTCCAGCTCGCCCTCCCCGGGCTCGTGGCGCCCGGGCGCGTTGCCGATCTGCACGTGCCCGACGTGCGGCCAGGCGATCTCGAGATCCTCCGCCAGCGCGGTCCCTTCCATCGCCACGTGGTAGGTGTCGAAGCACAGCTTCAGGTTGCCGCGCGCCACCGATTCGATCAGGGCCACCGCATCGCGGTTGGCATGGACCAGGTAGTCGGCGATGCGCGCCCTGCAGCAGGCCTCGATCAGGACGGTGAGCCCATGCGCGCCGGCCGCGTCGGCAGCCCAGCGCAGGTTCTCGCGCGCCACGGCGATGCAGTCGGCGCGCTTCGCACCGGCGGGCACATTGCCCAGCGGCACGTGGACCAACGGCCGGCCGCATTCGACGGCGTAGGCGACGGCGGTCTCGATCGTGGCGCGGAAGTCGTCCTCCCGGCCGGCCAGGCACGCCAGCCCGCGCTCGCCCGCATCCCAGTCGGTCGGCGAAAGGATCTGCACCAGGGCCAGGCCCGAGGCCTCGAGGCCGGCCCGGTAGTCGGATGCCGCGACCGCATACGGAAACGCCACCTCCACACCCTGGAATCCATCGGCCGCCGCGGCCGCGGCGCGCTCGGCCATGGGAAGCTCCGTGTACAGCCAGCGCAGGTTGGGATCGAGTCGGATCATGCTCGGGATGTCTCCTTGGTTCTTTCGGGTGGCAGCGTGACGGGCGGGCTCACACCATGAGCTCGATCAGGAACGGGCCGCGCCGGTCGAAGCTGGCGCGCATCAGGTCGGCGCATTGCTCGAGCGTGTTCGCCCGGGCGGCCTCCACGCCCATGCCGTTGGCCAGGCTGACCCAGTCCAGCGGCGGATCGCCGAGGTCCAGCATCGACATGGCGGTGGCGCCCGGCGTGGCGCCGGCACCGACCTTGCGGTATTCGCCGATGAGGATGTTGTACTTGCCGTTGTTGATGACGATGGTCGTCACCGGAAGCCGTTCGCGGGCCTGGGTCCACAGCGACTGCACGGTGTACATGCCCGAGCCGTCGGCCTGCAGGCTGATCACGCGGCGCTGCCGGCGCGCCGCCAGTGCCGCGCCCGTGGCCACCGGCATGCCGTCGCCGATCGCGCCGCCGGTGAGGTGCAGCCAGTCGTGCGCGGGCGCGCTGTGGGTGAAGCGGTAGAAGTGGCGGCCGTAGGTGGCGCTTTCCTCCGAGACGATGGCGTCCTCGGGCATCAGCGCGGCCAGCGTCTGCGCCAGGCCTTCGGGCGAAGGTGCGCCGCGAGCGGGCCCGGGCCGCTGCCCGGCGTCGGGCATCCCGGCCTCCGGCACGTCCAGGGCCTCGGCCAGCGCGCGCAGGGCTTCCTCCGCATCCTGGTCGGGCCGCGACAGCACGTGGAACCGGGTGTCCGGTGCGTACTGCAGCGACGACACGCCCGGATACCCGAAGAAGGTCACCGGCGGGCGCGCGTTCACCAGCACCACTTGCCGGAACCGCCCGAGCGCCGACAGCGCCTCGTCGCGTGCGTACGGCACCCGCTCCAGAGGCAGGCGGCCGCGCCCGCGCTCGAGGCGCGCGTTCACGAAATCGGCCATCAGCGTGGCGCCCGTCGCCTTCGCGATGCGCCAGGCCAGGCGCTGCGCCTCGCCCAGCACGGCGCCGCCGGCCAGCAGCAGCAGCACGTCGTCGCGACCGCGCAGCATGCGGGCCGCACCCTCGATGGCCAGCGGGTCGACCGGCGGCGGCGCGGGCGGCGCCTTCGGCGTGCCGACCTCGCCGCCCTCTTCCCAGGACACGTCGGCGGGCAGGATCAGCGTGGCGACCTGGCCGCCGAAGGCGCGTGCAGCGGCGACCGCCTCGACGGCATCGCGGCCCAGCTCCGCCGCCAGCGTGCTGGTGCGCACCCAGGCCGACACCGTCTGCGCCATGCCCGCCGTGTCGGAGGTCAGCGGCGCGTCGAAGGGACGGTGGAAGGCCGCCTGGTCGCCCACGATGTTGACGATGCCGCTGCGCGCCCGGCGTGCGTTGTGCAGGTTGGCCATGCCGTTGGCGAAGCCCGGGCCGCAGTGCAGCAGCGTGCAGGCCGGCTTGCGCGCAATGCGGAAGTAGCCGTCCGCCATGCCCGTCACCACGTTCTCCTGCAAGCCGAGCACGCAATGCATGCCGGGCACGGTGTCGAGCGCCGCGACGAAGTGCATCTCGCTCGTCCCCGGGTTGGCGAAACAGGTGTCGACGCCCGAGGCCAGCAGCGTCTTCACCAGGCTCGTGGCGCCGTTCATCGGGCGCGCTCCGTGTCCATGCCGCGCGCAGGTGTGGTGATGTCGAACATTGTTTGTCTCCTGCCGCCGATTAGAAGGAGCGCGCCCGGGTCGCGTCCAATACTGTTGCGCGCCCGATCGATAAGAAGAATCGATCGATGCGCTCAGGCGGGGCGCTGGGAGACGAACCGATGCGCGGCGTCGACCAGCATGGCCAGTGCCGTGTTGAGGTTGCCCGCGAGCCACACCAGCGCCAGCCCCGCGCGCGGCTCGGGCGCGGCGAACCGGCGGATGGCGACGCCCTGGACCTGGATGGCCTTTGCGCGCGACTCGGTGAGGATCGTGAGGCCGGTTCCCGCGGCCACGGCGCGCAGCATGTGCTCCTCGTCGGGCTCGTGGAGGACGATCCGCGGCGCGCCTTCGCCCCAGATCTGGCCGAACATCATGCGGTAGAAGCCCGGTGCGCGCTCGGCGGAGCCGGTCACGATCGGTTCGTCGGCCAGGTCCGCGGCACGGATGCGCTGGCGCCGCGTCAGGCGATGGGTCCGCGGCAGCCCGACCACGAGCGCCTCGCTGCCGATCGGCAGCACCTGCAACTGCCCGACGGCCGGGTCTGCCAGCTCCAGCGGCGAGCGCACGAAGGCCGCATCGAGCTTGCCGTCGAGCAGGTCCTCGATGCTCTTGGCCGTGTACTGGGAGTTGATCTGCAATTGCAGCGCAGGCGCCTCGTTGCGCAGCATCTCCACGATCGCGCTCGAGGCACCGCCGGCCGCCGAGCGGGCGAAGTTCAGGCGCAGGGTGCCTTCGCGGCCGAGCACGAAGGCATGCATGCGGTGGCGCACCTGGTCCGCCACCTCGAGCAGGCGCTGCGCTTCGGCGAACAGCACCGCGCCGGCCTCGGTGAGTTCGACGCGGCGGCTCGACCGCGCCAGCAGCGCGACGTTGAACTCGGCTTCGAGCGCCTGGATGTTCTGCGTGAGCGCGGGTTGGGCGACATGCAGGCGCTGCGCGGCGCGCCCGAAGTGCAGCTCCTCTGCCACCACGACGAAATAGCGAAGGCGGCGCAGGTTCATGTCGATGAAGGTTTGATCGTCAATCCTCGCCGACTTTAAGCCCGTTGGCCGCATGCGGGCTATCCCCCGGGGGTCCGGGCAGGGCTGCACCGGGGCGCAGCTCAGCTTTCGAGCTTGATGCCGGCGGTCTGGACCACGCGGCGCCAGCGCGCATGGTCGCGCTTCTGGTAGTCGGCCAGTTCTGCCGGCGTGCTGCGCAGCACGCGCGTGACGATCGCGTCGAAGCGCGCCTTCAACTCGGGGCGCTTCAGCGAGGCCTGGGCTGCCGCATTCAGCCGCGCGACCTCGGCTGCGTCCAGCTTCGCGGGCCCGTACAGGGCCGCCCAGGACACCGCGACGATGCTAGGGAATCCGGCTTCGGCCGTGGTGGGCAGCGCCGGCAGGAACTCCGAGCGCTGCGTGCTGGCCAGCGCGAGGGCACGCATGCGGCCGGCCCGGATGTGCGGGATGGCCGTCACGAGCGTGGCGAAGGCGAACTGGAGCTGCCCGCTCAGCAGGGCCATGTCGACTTCGGAGTTCGCCTTGTAGGGCACGTGGATCGCGTCCACGCCCGCCGCCATCTTGAACAGCTCGCCGGCCAGGTGCGTGATGCCGCCCGCGCCCGAGGAGCCGAAGGCCAATTGCCCGGGCCGCGCCTTGCAGTAGGCCACCAGCTCGGCCATGCTCTTGACGGGCAGCGCCGGGCTGACGACCAGCGCGTTCTCCACCTCCGCGACCATCGAGATCGGGGTGAAGTCGGCCACCGCGTCGTAGGGCAGTTTCGGCCATGCCGCCGGCAGCACCGCATGCGTGCTGGAACCGCCGAGCAGCAGCGTGCGGCCGTCGGCTGCGGCACGCGCGGCCGCTGCCGCGCCGATCGTGCCCGAGGCGCCGGTGCGGTTGTCCACGATCACCGGCACGCCAAGGTCGCGGCCCATGCCCTCGGCAACGGAACGCCCGATGGTGTCGAGCGAGCCCCCGGCGCTGTAGGGCACGATCATCCGGATGGGACCGTCCCCGCCGGTGGGCTGGGCGCGTGCGCCGGCGGCCCATGCGAGGCCCAGCGACAGCAGTGTGCGGCGATGCAGGCGGGTCACGGTGGCGTCTCCTCCTGCCGTCATGGCACGGTGGCACGGATGCCGTAGCGCTGCGCCCAGCGCAGGCTCGCGCGCGAGTTGCCCGCGGGCCGGTACTCGCAGCTGAATGCGCCGCGGTAGCCGAGGCGCTGCGCCTCGGCGATGGTGGCGTGCACGTCGTGGCCCGATTCGTCGGGCCCGCGCCGATCCGGCGCGAAGGCGATCTGCACGTACCACAGCAGCGGCATCGCGCGGCGCAGTTCGGCATGCACCTGCGCCATGTCGTGCCCGTGCTCCCACTGCACGTGGTGGAAGTCCAGCACGATGCCGAGATTGCCCGCACCGATCTGCCCGGCGAGATCGATCACCTGGCGCACGGTGTTGACCGGATAGCGCGGGAAGTCGCGGCGGCACACCGGCTCCAGCACCAGCCGCAGGCCGTGCCCGGCGGCCTGCATGCAGGCCCAACGCAGGTTCTCGCGCAGCACATGCGCGCATTCGGCCGGGTCGGCAGCCTCGGGCAGGTTGCCCGCGGGCGGATGGATCAAGGGGCGGCCGAGTTCCGATGCATACCGGATCGCCTCGTGCATGCCGGCGCGGAATTCTTCCTGCCGCCCCGGCACCGCGGCCAGGCCGCGATCGCCGGCGTCCCAGTCGCCCGGCGCCGCCAGCAGGTAGAGGAAGCGCAGGTCATGGCGCAGGAGCGACGCGCGCAGTTCCGGCAGCGGCAGTTCGTAGGGCACGCTCAGGTCCACCGCGCGGAAGCCGCAGGCCGCCGCCGCGCCGAAGCGTTCGGCCAGCGGCAACTCGGTGAACAACCATCTCAGGCTGGCAGCAATCAGCGGTGTCTCCATGGTTGCGCATTGGAAGCGGTGGCCCCCGAGGCGTCCAATACTGTAATTCCGCCGATCGATAAGATTTTCTGAATGATGCTGTTCGGCCCTACTCGGCCCTGATCTGCCCCTTGGCCACGACCGCGCCGAACTTGGCCTGCTCCTCCTGCAGGAAGCGCGAGAACGCGGCCGGGCCCGAGCCGATCACCGTCACGCCGCCGTCCGCGAAGTTCCTGCGCACGCCCGGCTCATGCAGCACGGCGCGCAATGCCTCGTCCAGGCGGGCGACGACGTGGGCGGGCGTGCCCTTCGGCGCGAAGATCCCCTGCCACACCGTGACGTTCGCGCCGCGCAGGGCGGCTTCGTTGTCGCCCAGCAGTTGCGCTTCGGGCATGGCGGTCGAGGGCTTGTCGTCCATCAGGCCGTAGATCCGCACCTGCCCCGCGCGCGCCTGCTGCATCACCATCGACAGCGGCAGCACGGCCAGGTCGAGCTGGTTGCCGCTGAGGTCCGTGACGATCTGCGGGCCGTTGCGGTACGGGACATGCACCATGTCCACCGCGGCCATCTGCTTGAGCATCTCGCCGCCGAGATGCAGCGAGGTGCCGACGCCCGAGGTGGCGTAGCTGTATTTGCCGGGGTGGTCCTTCATGTCCTTGAACAGCGCGCCGGCCGTCCTGGCCGGCAGCCCGGGCCGGCCGACCAGCGCCAGCGGCTGGGCGCCGAGCAGCGTGACGGGCTGCAGGTCCCGCAGGCCGTCGTAGCGCACCGTCGCGGGCGTGACCATCTTCGCGATGACGACGGCGCTCTCCACCGACATCAGCAGGGTGTAACCGTCGGGTTTGGCGCGCACGACTTTCTCGGTGCCGATGATGCCGCCGGCACCGGGCAGGTTCTCGATGACGACGGGTTGGCCCAGGCGCCGGGACAGGTCGGGCACGATCCAGCGCGCGAGCACATCCACGTTGCCGCCCGCCGAATAGGGCACGAGGATGGTCACCGGCTGCGCCGGCCAGGCCGGCCCCGCCGCATGGGCGCCGCCGAGCCCGGCGAAGGCCGGCAGCGCACCCAGGAGGCAGGCGCGGAGCCAGCGGCGGCGGGAGAGGAAGTTGGGGGTTTTCATGAAGGCTCCTGGGTGATGAGATCATTGAATGGCGGATGCACTGGCGCCGGATGCATCGGCCAGCGCGGCGATCTCACGCTCGAAGCGGTCGCGCAGCGCACGCCTGGCATCCGCATCGAGCCAGCAGGCATCCACGCCCGCCAGGCTGAAGGCGCAGGCCTCGCGCCATGACCAGCCGCAGCCATCGAGCACCGTGCCGAGGGTGTGGGCCTGGTCGGTGTGGAACATCGCGGGGTCGTCGGTGTTGAGGGTCAGCCGCAGGCCGGCGTCCTGCATGGCGCGGATGCTTTGCAAGCGGCGTGCCTGGTTGCGCTTGACGCTCGTGATGCCGCACACGCAGAAGTACACGCCGCTGTCCCTGGCCCGTTCCACACTGTCGTTGTCGGCCATCAGGTTGTAGCCGTGGTCGAGGCGGTCGCAGCCGAGCAATTGCAGGCAGTCGCGCACATGGGAAGGCGGGGCTTCCTGCAGCGTCTGGTTGTCTTCGCAGACGTGGGCGGTGCGCCGGAGGCCGGCCCGGCCCGCACGCTGGAACAGCGGCGCGAACCGGGCGGGCGGGCCTTCGCGCTCGGGTCCGTCGAGGCCGATGCCCACGACCAGCTCGTGCGGCTGGGCGAGGATGTCCGAGATGGCCTGCTCGGCGCTGTCCATCGGCAGGCCGCGGTCCAGCGACGCGATCAGCAGCGCCGAGCAGCCGAAGTCGCGCCCGGCCGCGCGCACCCCCGCCGCCAGGCCGTCGAGCTGCACCCGGTAGGGCACCTGCGTCGGCATGTAGTACTGCGGATTGAAGGACATCTCCACATGCCGGGTGCCGGCGGCAGCGGCGTCCTCGATCGCCTCGTAGGCCATGCGCTCGAAGTCGGCGGCAGTGCGCACGGCGCGTGCGCCCAGCCGCAGCACGTCGATGAAGTCGTAGAAGTCGCGGTAGACGTACAGCTGGTCGACCGGGCGCGGAAGGGGCAGCCCGTGGCGCTGCGCCAGTGCGGCCAGCGTGGCCGGCCGCAGGGTGCCTGCGATGTGCAGGTGCAGGTCCACCTTGGGCAGGCGGCCGAGCCATGGGGCGGGAAAGGCGCTGGACGCGGACGGAGGGGCTGGTGAGGGTTCTGCTTGCATGCGGCGAACCTTATCGGCGCCGATGCACCGGGCCCATGGCGCGCGCGTTGCCCGGGTTATGACAGCCGCGTCATGACCCCGGCCCCTGCGCGAGCGCGCGCGCTGCCGCCGTCAGCTCCTCGCGGAGCCACCGCAAGGCATGGTCCGTGTGCGTGCGCTCATGCCACACGAGCCGGTAGCGCATCGGCTTGATGCTGGCGGGAAAGGGCACGATCACCAGGCCGTGCTCGCGCGCGAAGTCCTCGGCCAGCAGCCGCCCGGTGGTGAAGACGAGGTCGGTGCGCGACAGGATGCTCGGCGCCAGGCTCAGGAACTGGGTGTGCACCAGGGTGCGCAGCGTCACGCCCAGTTCGGCCAGCTGGGCATCGATCACGGTGCCCCGCCCCGGCACGTGCTCGAGCGAGGTCAGGTGGCTCGCACGCTCGAAGCTCTCCAGCGTCAGGGCGCCGGGCTCTGCCATCGGATGGCCGGGGCGCAGCACGCAGACCAGCGGCTCGTCGAGCAGGCTGGTGGCCCGCAGGTGCTCGGGCAGCTCGGGCCACACCGTGATCACCAGGTCCACGTCGCCGTCCGCCAGCTGCCGGTAGTGCTCGAAGCGTGAGCCCAGGCCGCGGATCACCAGGTCGCAATCGGGCGCTTCCCGGCCAACGCGCTCGGCCAGGTCGGCGAAGAAGGCCTTGGGCATGAAGTCGTAGGTCGCGATCCGGAAGCTGCGGCGCAGGCTGCGCAAGGGCCGCGCCATCGCATGCGAGACCAGCAGCGACATGTCGGCAAGGATCCGCTGCGTCGGCGCGACCAGCTCTTGCGCGCGTTCGGTCAGCACCATGCGATTGCCGACCCGGATCAGGAGCGGGTCGCCGATCAGCCGACGCAACACGGCGAGGTGGCGGCTCATTGCGGACTGGTCGATGCCCAGGCGGGCGGCCGCCTGGGACACGCCGGATTCGCTGAGCAGCGCATGCAGCGAGCGCAGCAGCGGCTCGTCCAGGCGCCGCGCGGTATCGCCTTCCGGCTCGGGGGGGAGTGACATGGCGCCAGTTTGCCGCAGACGCGCGGCACCCGGTCAGCGCGCAATGCAGCGCAGCATCACCGAGCGCAGCCAGCGGTTGGCCGCGTCGTTGTCGGTGCTCGCGTGCCAGTACATGTAGGCATCCATCGACGACAGCGGCACCGGGAACGCCATCACCTGGTTGCCGAACTGGCGGTTCGCCATGTGCGCGTAACTCTCGGGCATGGTGAGCAGCAGGTCCGTCTCCGACACCGTGCGGCAGGCCGCGAAGTAGAACTGGCAGCGCAGCGCCACCTGGCGCTGCACGCCCATGCGGCGCAGTTCGATGTCCTCGAAGCCCGGTCCCTGGCGGCGCGAGGTCACCAGGATGTGCCGCTCGGCGAGGTAGCTGTCGAGCGAGATGGCGCCGCCCGCGATCGCCGGATGCCCCTGGCGCGCCACCACCGCCATGCCGTCGACGGTGATGCGCTTGACCTTCACCGCGTCCGACAGCGGCAGCAGCACGTCGACCGCCACGTCGAGCGTGCCGGCCGCGAGTTCGCTCTCCAGGCTGCGGCGGTTGGCGCGCACGCTCGACACTTCCACGCCGGGCGCTTCCACGGCCAGCGCCTTCATCAGCGGCGGCATCACGGTCGATTCCATGAAGTCGCGCAGCCCGATCACGAAGCGCTTGTTTTTTGCGCTCGCGGGTTCGAAGCTCTGCGTGTCGTTGAGCAGCGCGCCGATCGACTGCAGCGAGCCGCGCAGCGGGTCGATCAGCCGCTTGGTGAGCGGCGTCGGCACCATGCGATGGCCCTGGCGCTCGAACAGCGGATCGTTGAACAGGTCGCGCAACCGCGCCAGCGCATGGCTGATGGCCGGCTGCGTCAGGTGCAGCTTCTCCGCCGCCTTGGTGATGCCGCCTTCGGTGTAGATGGTGTCGAGCACCACGAGCAGGTTGAGGTCGACGCGCGAGATATGCATGTGCCGTATCGGTGTCCATTCGAAGCATTCATTGGCCGCCGCGGCACCCCTGCCCTTAGGCTGTGACCTGGAAGAACGCGCTACATCATGCCGCGAGTCGCAGCGCACGCGCATTCACCGAGGAGACAACCCTGCCCATGACGACCAGCGAGCCGTTCGCCGGCACCACCGAAGTGCGTGCGCAGCACCGCTTCGACGAGACCGCCTTGCGGCACTGGTTCGCCGCGCGCGTCGACCCCGGCGCCACCGCGCGGTTCCGCATCTCGCAGTTCAAGGGCGGCCAGTCGAATCCGACCTTCCTGCTCGAGACGCCGAACCGGCGCTACGTGCTGCGGCGCAAGCCGCCGGGCGTGCTGCTGCCTTCGGCGCATGCGGTGGAGCGCGAGTACCGCGTCATGCGCGCGCTGGCCGATACAGAGGTGCCGGTGCCGCGCGTGCACGCGCTGTGCGAAGACCCGAGCGTGATCGGCACCGCCTTCTACGTGATGGACCACGTCGACGGCCGCATCCTCTGGGACCCGAAGCTGCCCGATCTCGCCCCCGCGGAGCGCGCCGCGATCTGCGACGAGATGAACCGGGTGCAGGCCGCGCTGCACGAGGTCGACGTGGCGGCGGCCGGACTGGCCGACTACGGGCGACCGGGCAACTACATCGCACGCCAGGTCGCGCGCTGGAGTAAGCAGTACCGCGCAAGCGAGACCGAGCGCATCGACGCGATGGAGGCGCTGATCGAATGGCTGCCCGGCAACCTCCCGCCCGAGCATGCGGCGCGCATCGTGCATGGCGACTTCCGGCTCGACAACCTGGTGTTCGCGCACGATGCGCCGCGCGTCGTCGCGGTGCTCGACTGGGAGCTCTCGACCCTGGGCGACCCGATGGCCGACTTCGCCTACCACTGCATGGCCTGGCAATTGCCGCCGCCGTTCCGCGGCCTCGGCGACCTCGACGCGCAACAACTCGCCGAGCGCGGCCTGCCGAGCGAAGCCGCCTACCTGGCGCGCTACTGCGAGCGCCGCGGCCTCGCGCCGGTACCGCCGCAGACCTGGCGCTTCTACACCGCCTTCAACCTGTTTCGCGCCGCCGCCATCGCGCAGGGCATCATGGGCCGGGCGCTCGCGGGCAACGCCTCGAACGCGCATGCGCTCGATGCCGGAAGGCAGGCGCGGCAGCTGGCCGAGCTCGGCTGGCAGCGCGTGGCGCCCGGCTGAGCCTCGCACGCGATGGCGCCTCACCTCCCGTTCACACCGCTCACGCCCCGCCTGCGCGGCCTGCGCCTGTCCGTCAGCGACGGCGCCGCGGCGCTCGCGCTCTTCGAACGCATGCTGGCGCTGTCTCCGGACCGCGGCGACGGCACGCGCAGCCCTCGCCTGCACCTGGGCGGCAGTTGGCTCGAACTGCGCGACGCGCCCGGCGACACGCTCGCCCTCCAATGCAGCGACCTCGCGCGCCAGCGCACGCACCTGCAGCGCCTGGGCATCGAGGCGCTCGACGGCGCGGCGCTCGGTTGCACGCCGTGCCTGCGGCTCGAGGCCGTGGACACCGGCGCCTGTGCGGTCGACCTGCAGGAAGCGGCCCCGGCCGCGCAAGACAACACCGCGCACGACGCAGTGCGGCTGCTTGCGCTGACGCTCTCGGTGCGCTCGCCCGAGCGCGTCGCGCTGCATTGGGCGCAGTTGTTCCACGCGCAACCGGCCCGCAATCCGCAGGGGCTTCCCGCCGTCGCGCTCGACGCGCTCGAACTGCGCTTCGCGCTCGCCGCCGACGGCCGCACGGCCGTGGCCGGCGTCGAGCTCGGCGTCGACGATGTCAATGGCCTGCTGCGCGATGCGCCCTCGCGCGGCGTGGCGCTGCAGCGCGAAGCTGCGGGGTGCGCGGCGTTCGACGCGTCGGGCATACGGTTCGTGCTGCGGCTTGGCGACTAGGCGAGCGGGCGCGCGCTCGCCCCCTCGTTCATGCGCGCGCCGCGCCGGGAGTCGCAGATCCCTGTCGCGTGGAACTCAACTATTCATCGAACTATCCGGAGCTCCCACGCACCAGTGCATAAGCATTTTTATGCAATTCAGTCGAACTACAAGCATTTTTATACACGTTTAAGCGTGCATTTCGGTAGGATGCGCCATGGCAGCAATGAATTCGCAGCGCCCTTCAGATGAGATTGCGAGCGATCCCATCGGCGGCGAATGGCTGGTGCGCACGTTCGCGCTTGAACTGGTCCAGCCGCTGTCCGTTCGCAGCGAGATCGGGCCGCGCCGGCAGACCGTCCATGCGGCAGATCAACGCAAGGAGGTCCACCAGGAACACATGCGCCCCGCACCAAGTCTGCAGGGCCATCTCACCTTCATGCTCAAGCACGAAGGCGTGCACCTCGAACTGCTGGCGCGGCTCTTCGAACGAATCGATCCGCAGCAGCTGGCCGCGTGGGTGCGCGCAGAGCCGAACGGGCAATATGCGCGCCGTGCCGGGTTCTTCTACGAATGGCTGACCCAGCGCGCGCTGCCGATCGAGGACGGACTGGTCGGTGGCAACTACGTGGATGCCTTGAATCCGGAACACCAGATGGTCGCGACCACGCGGCTGTCCGTGGGCCGATGGCGAGTCCGGGACAACATGTCGGGCAACAGCGACTTCTGTCCCACGGTGCGCCTGACGCCCGCCATTCGCGCGGCCCTCCAGTTCGACCTGGCTCGAGCGCTGGACCGCGAGGAAGCCCGGTTCGGTGCCGAGATCCTGCGCAGGAGTGCAGTGTGGATGACCTTGCGGGAAAGCCGCTCGAGCTTCCAGATCGAGGGAGAGCAGGACCAGGTCACGCGGGTCCAGCGATTCGCCGCCGTGATGGAGACCCGCACGGGCCTCGGTGAGCCTCCGCTGACCCCGCACGCGCTGGCGACGCTGCAGAAGGACATCTTGGGAGAAGTAACGACCCTCGCCTCGTTCGGGCTGCGCCAATCTCCTGTCTTCGTGGGACAAACGGTGCATTTCGAGCATGTCGTGCACTACGTCGCCCCGGACTGGCCTGACGTCGCGCCCATGCTCGAAGGCCTGAGAACCTTCCTCGACAGGACGCGCGGCGCCGCGTCGACCGCACGCGCGGCGGTGGCTTCGTTCGCGTTCGTGTACATCCATCCGCTGGCCGACGGCAATGGCCGGGTGCACCGGTTCCTCGTCAATGACGTCCTTCGACGAGACGGTGCCATTCATGCACCGTTCATTCTTCCGATTTCCGCATCGATCACGCAGCACACGCTGGAGCGTGCGCGCTACGACGCGGCGCTCGAAACCTTCTCGCGGCCCCTGATGCGCACGTACGCCGACCGGTACCGTTTCAAGAGAGAACCGGAGGCACAGCCCGATGGCGTGATGTCGAATTTCGAATTCAACGCTTACGACGAAGCCCGGCCGGCCTGGCGCTTCCTGGACCTGACGCACCACGTCGAATACACGATCGGCCTGCTCCAACGCACCATCGAGCAAGAGATGCATGCGCAGGCTTCCTTCTTCCGAAGCATGGGCCAGGCGCGCGCCGCGCTGAAGGAACTCATCGAAGGGCCGGACAGCGACATCGACGCCATCATCCGCTCGGTCCGCGAGCACGGCGGCCTGCGCTCGGGCAAGCTGGCGAAGCGCTTCCCCGTCCTGCAGAACGACACGCTGTGGGCAAAGGTTGCATCGGCCGTAGTCGAGGCCTTTGCCGCGGCCCCGCGCGAATCAGACCAGCTCTACTAGCGCGCACCACCCCGCCAGCGATCCGACATACATCGGCCCTCCGCGCCAGCGCGGGAACCCCTGCGTGGAAAGAAACAGATGGTCGATGTGGCTCGCGTGCGCGGCCACGCCCTCGTCGATCAGGCGTGCGCCCTCCTCCACCATCGCGCGCATCAGCCGCTGCACGATCGCATCGTCGTCGACGGGCCGCGCGGCCGTGGCTGCGGCGGCGGGCGAGGCCGCCGGCAGTTCGGGCGCAAAGCCGAATGCGCGCGCCGCGCGCGCGATCGCGCGTGGATCCACGCTCTCGGCCATCAATTGCTGCGCCGCCTCGCGCCAGCGCGCGAGCATGCGTTCGGCAATGACCGCATCGCCCGGACCCGCAGCCTTCTTCGCCGCACGCTCCGAAAAGAACGCATGGCGCAGCGCCGCGCTCTCGGGTGTCCACACGAGTTCCGTGACGGCCTCGCGCTCGTACGCCACCGCGGCATCGAACGGCAGCCGCACCGAGTGCGCCACGCAGTCGAGGCAGCGCAGCGGCGCGGGGAAGTGCTGCGAACTCGCCGCGACGGCGTTGCGCGCGAAGTGCAGGAAGCCCTCGGCGTCGGGATGCGTGACGTGCAGCTCGCGCGAACGCGGCAGCGGGCGCAGCGCGGCCTTCTCGTGCGCGAAGGCCACGGCCGCGGCGACCACGTCAGCGGCGACGAGCGCATCGAACAGGCGCTGGCCCGGCAGCGCGAACAGCGCCTCGGCCATCGCGGTGTCGCCGGTCACGATCATGTTCAGCGCAGGCTCGAGCCCGATCAGGCGCGGCAGCCGCTGCGTGCCGGTGGCGCCGGGCAGGATGCCGATGCGCACCTCGGGGAGCGCCACCTGCGTGCCGGCCTCGACCACGCGGTAGTGGCAGCCCATCGCCAGCTCGAGCCCGCCGCCCATCACCACGCCATGGATCGCGGCCACGACCGGCTTGGTGCAGGCCTCGACCTGCGTGATCACGTCGACCAGATCGGGCGCCGCGGTCGCCTCGGGCCGGTTGAACTCGCGGATGTCGGCGCCGCCGCAGAAGGCCCGGCCGCGGCCCGTGAGCACGATCGCGCGCACCGCGGCGTCGTCCTCGGCGCGCCGCACCGCGTCGGCGATGAAGCGCCGGTTGCCGAGCCCGAGGCTGTTGACGGGCGGGTTGTCCATGGTCAGAACGGCAATGCCGTCGCGCACTTCGTAGCTGGCGGTCACGGTGTCCTTTCGGGGCAGAAGCACAAGAAATCCGATGGCCGATGTTCATGCACGCGCGCGGCCACGGCATCAACAAGCCGCATGCGCAGGATGAAAAGCCTTCATGCGCAAGCCGCCCTGCGGCGCCCGGCAAGCGGCACCATTGGTGCATCCCCATTTCAGGCGCACCGCCATGCCCTTGCTCACCAAAGACAACCTGCTCGACCATGTCGGCCAGCCGATCGGCACCTCGTCATGGATCGAGGTGCCGCAGTCGCGCATCGACGCCTTCGCCGACTGCACCGAAGACCGCCAGTGGATCCACATCGACGTGGAGCGCGCCAAGCGCGAGAGCCCGTTCGGCGCGCCGGTGGCGCACGGCTTTCTCACACTGTCATTGCTGCCCATCGCCACCTACGAGCTGCTCGGCGCGCTGAAGGCCACCAAGTCGGTGAACTACGGCATGGACAAGCTGCGCTTCATGTCGCCGGTGCCCGCGGGCTCGCGCGTGCGCAATCACATGAAGCTGCTCGCGGCCGAGCCGCGCGACGACGGCTGGACGCTGCTGCGCACCGAGAACACGGTCGAGATCGAAGGCCAAGCCAAGCCGGCGCTCGTGGCCGTGTCGCTGGGCCTGTTCTCCTGGTCATGAGCCCACCCCGTCCCTCGCGCACTTCGTGTCGCTCGACTCCCCCTCAAGGGGCGCACCCGGCGGCCCGGCGAAGCCGGTTCCGCGGGCGCCCTGAGGACTTCGCTGCGCGCGTCGGCTTGCATCGGTTTCATGTCCTGCGCGTGGGGCACCGCACCGCGGAAAACTGAAATCTTCCCTCTTCCACACTTCATCCCAACCCGGAACACGCCATGGAATTCGAATACAGCCCCAAGGTCCAGGACCTGCGCCAGCGCCTGCTCGCCTTCATGGACGCGCACATCTACCCGAACGAGCAGCGCCGCGAGGAAGAGGCGCAACGCTCTTACCTGAACGCACAGAACGGCGGCAGCTACACCACCCTGCCGCTGATGGAAGAGCTCAAGCCCAAGGCGCGCGCCGCGGGCCTGTGGAACCTGTTCCTGCCCGAGGCCGAACACGGCGCGGGCCTCACCAACCTCGAATACGCGCCGCTGTGCGAGATCATGGGCCGGCGCTACTGGAGCGCCGAGGCCTTCAACTGCAGCGCGCCCGACACCGGCAACACCGAGGTGATCGCGCGCTACGGCTCGCCCGAGCAGCAGGCGCAATGGCTCAAGCCGCTGCTCGAAGGCGAGATCCGCTCGTCGTTCGCGATGACCGAGCCGGCCGTGGCCTCGTCGGACGCCACCAACATCGAATGCAGCATCCGCCGCGACGGCAACGACTACGTGATCAACGGGCGCAAGTGGTACATCACCGGCGCGATGAACGAGCGCTGCAAGCTCTTCATCCTGATGGGCAAGACCGACCCGGACAATGCCGACCGCCATCGCCAGCAGTCGATGATCATCGTGCCGCGCGACACGCCCGGCATCACGGTGGTGCGCGACATGGCGCTGATGGGCCACTACGACGCGCCCTTCGGTCACCCCGAGGTGCTGTTCGAGAACGTGCGCGTGCCGGCATCGAACATGCTGCTCGGCGAGGGCCGCGGCTTCGAGATCGCGCAGGGCCGGCTCGGGCCCGGGCGCATCCATCACTGCATGCGCATGATCGGCATGGCCGAGTCGGCGCTGGAGATGATGTGCGAGCGCGTGGTCTCGCGCGTGGCCTTCGGCAAGCCGCTGGCCGAGCAAGGCGTGTGGCGCGAGCGCATTGCCAAGGCGCGCATGCTGATCGACCAGACGCGCTGGATGGTGCTGCATGCGGCCTGGCGCATGGACACGGTCGGCAACAAGGTGGCGGCCAAGGAGATCGCGATGATCAAGGTGCTTGCGCCGAACAACTGCGTGCAGGTGATCGACGACGCGATGCAGGCCTTCGGCGCCGCGGGCCTGAGCCAGGACACGCTGCTGACTTCGTTCTATGCCTACGCGCGCCACCTGCGCGTGGCCGACGGCCCCGACGAGGTGCACCGCAACGCGATCGCCAAGCAGGAGCTCATGAACTACCGCGTGCCGGCGGCGGCACGCTGAGGCCGCTCAACACGGACAGCCGAACGCAGAAGGAAGACAAAAACTACGCAGAAGTCGCAGAAGAAACCAGAATCATTTTTTTGTTTCTCCTTCTGCGACTTCTGCGAAACCTTTGCGACCTCTGCGTCCGGTACCCGGTCCCGATCCCGCTCCCGCCCTCCCTCAGTTGATCGCGAACGACGACGGCGACGCGCCGCCCGCCTCCCGCAGCATGCGCCGCAACACCTTGCCGTTCTCGGACGACGGCAGGCCGCTGCGGAAGATCACGCGGCGCGGCACCTTGTAGTGCGACATGTGCTGCAGGCACCACTCGATGATCTTCTGGTCGGCGCGGTCCTTGGTCTGGCCGGCACGCACGCGCGCGGCGGCCTCGTCCTTGAGCACCACGTAGGCCTGCACCGCCTCGCCGCGATCGGGGTCGGGCAGGCCGACCACCGCGGCCTGGCGCACGTCGGGGTGCAGGCCGAGGATCGCCTCGACCTCTTCGGGGAACACGCTGTAGCTCCAGACCTTGATCATCTCCTTGGTGCGCCCGAGGAAGGTGAGATAGCCCTCCTCGTCGACCACGCCCACGTCGCCGGTGCGCAGCCACCCGTCCTTCAGCATCGCCTCGGTGGCCTCGCGCTGCAGCCAGTAGCCCTTGTAGCGGATCGGGCTGCGCAGCAGGATCTCGCCGCGCTGGCCCGGCGGCAGGTCGCGCCCGGTCTCGAGGTCGACGATGCGCAGCTCGACGCCGGGCGCGGGCTTGCCGTTGGTGCCCCACTTGATCGCGTCGGGCGGCATCAGCGTGTCGCAGGTGTGGGTCTCGCTCAGGCCATAGCCGGCCTCGTAGACCAGGCAGCCGTTGGCGAAGCGGCTCCAGCGCGCGGCCAGCGCCTGCGACAGCGGCACGCCGAAGCTCGTGCCCACGGTGGTGCGCAGGGTCGAGAGGTCGTAGCTCTGCGCATCGTCGCAGGCCATGACCGAGGGCAGCGACGGCGCCATCGTGTACCACCAGGTCACCTTGCAGGCCTCGATCGCCTGCAGCACCGCGGTGGCGTCGAAGCGGTTCAGCAGCACCACCGTGGCGCCCGCGTACACGGGCAGCGCAAGGCCCGTCATCATTCCCGAGATGTGGTGCAGCGCCACGTCGGCCAGCACCACGTCGTCGGCGCCGACGCCAAAGCTGTCGGCGCTGACCGCCGTCTTGTAGAGCGCGCATTCGTAGCTGATCATCGCGCCCTTGGGCAGCCCGGTGCTGCCCGAGGTGTAGGCCATCAGCGCCACGTCGTCCATCGCGATGGTGTCGATCGGCTCGAAGGGCCCGGCCGCGGCCAGCGCGTCGGCGAAGTCGATGGTGCAGGCCGGCAGCGGCGGTGCGCCTTCATGCGGCAGGCGCAGGCAGGCCGGCACGTCCATGGCCAGCGTGGCGGGCAGCATGGCGCCGCTGCGCACCGCGTAGACGTGCGCCACGGTGCGCATCGCATGCGAGCCGAGCACCACCTTGAGCAGTTCCTCGCCCGCGACGATGGCGCTCGCATCGAGCTCGCTGAGCTGGTGCTCGAGCTCGTAGGCGCGCGCATCGGGGTTGCAGGGGCTCACGATGGCGCCGAGCTTCTGCACGCCGAAGTGCGCGATCAGGTACTGCGGGCAGTTGTGCAGGAACAGCGCCACCACGTCGCCCTGGCCGATGCCGCGGTCGCGCAGGCTCTGCGCAAAGCGGTCGCTGAGGTCGTCGAGCTCGGCCCAGGAGATCCGTCGGCCGTACCAGACCACGGCGGCCTTGTCGGGCGTGCGGCGCGCGTGCAGGCGCAGGTACTCGTGCAGCGGCCGGTGGCCGTGGCGGTAGGCGATCATGCTGGCTTGTCTCCGAGTCGGTCTGCTCGTCCGGGTGGCACCTGCACGAGGAGGGCCCCGGTTTGTTCACCATCATGCGGCGATGCGCCCGCCGCGGCAAGGCATCGCCGATGAATATTCGGCATGCACATCCATCCGCGCGCTGCATGGAGCGCGCTGCGGGATGCTCAGGCCGCCTGGCCCGCCCCCGCCTTGGGCCTGGCCGGCGCGCGAGGCGCTTGTTCTTCTTCAGCGCTGCGCTCGCGCAGGTAGGCCAGGATCGGCGCGGTGGTGCGGTCGATCTCGT
>CAMLCW010000016.1 GCA_946478645.1 uncultured Variovorax sp. | reverse complement strand
GCACCAGCGCCATGGCCCGGTTGAACCACAGGAGGCGCCGGCCCTTGGCGAGCCAGCCGCGCAGCAGCGCGCCCGCGAGCGCATAGACGAAGTTGCTGGCGAAGGCGTAGACCAGCATCACCGGTGCCACGATGGCGAAGCGGCCGACCGGGTCGGGCTGCCCCGCGATCCAGCCCGCCACGAGCGTGAGCGCAAGCAGCCAGGCCTTGATGTTGACGAACTGCAGCATCACGCCCTGGCCGAAGCCGATCGACAGGCTCTGGCCGTCGGCCCGCCCGAGCGTGGCGCTGCCGCTGAGCTTGTAGGCGAGCCACAGCAGGTAGCCGATGCCGAGCGCCTTGATGGCGATGCGCAGCGAAGGCACCGCCACCACCAGCGCGCCGATGCCGGCCGCCGACAGCACCAGCAGCAGCGTCCAGCCGACCGGCACCGCGATCACGAAGCGCATCGCGCGCGGCAGGCCGCCGTTGGCCGCGAGCGCCGTGGAGAGTGTGGTGTTGGGCCCCGGCGAGAAACTCATCGCGGTGGCCAACACCAGCAATGCGGTGAATTCTTGCCAGTTCATTTCTTACACTCTAAACTTCGGGACCATTACAGTTCCAATACAGTTGTGCAGACATGCGCCGACGCTGTATTGGTCTTGCCATCGACACAGGCGCCGCGCAGATGTTGACACGAACCTCCACCCAGTCGCTGACGGGGCAATTGGCCGACCGGTTGGCGGAGCGCATCCGCACGCGGCTGCTGCCGCCCGGCGCGCGCCTGCCGTCGGTGCGTGAATGCGCGCGCCAGCAGGGCGTGAGCCCGTACACCGTGGTTGCCGCCTATGACCAGTTGCTGGCGCAGGGCCTGATCGAGGCACGCCGGCAACGCGGCTTCTACGTGCGCGATGCGGCGCCCGCGCAGGACGCGCGCCTGGCCAGCGTGGCGCCCCGGGTCATGCAGATGATGGCCTCGCGCGTGCCGGCCGACGCGAGTTCGCTGATCCGCAGCATGTTCCACCGGCCCAGCGACAAGCCGCAGCCCGGCATGGGCGTGTTTCCGCCCGACTGGATGGCCTCGACCTTCATGCCGACCGCGGTGCGCCGCATGACCAACACCGCGGCGCTGCAGGAGCTCTCGCTGCAGTACGGGGAGCCGGCGGGCGATTCGGCGCTGCGGCGCAGCCTGTCGAACCGGCTGGTGGGCATCAACGTGCCGGCGGCGCCCGAGCAGATCGTGACCACCGTGGGCGCCACGCATGCGCTCGACATCGTGAGCCGCACGCTGCTGCGCGCGGGCGACCCGGTGATGGTCGAGGAGCCGGGCTGGGCGCTCGAGTTCGCGCGGCTCGAGGCGCTGGGCATGCGCATTCTTCCCGTGCCGCGCCGCGCCGACGGGCCCGACCTCGAGGTGATGGCGCAGTACTGCGCGCTGCACAGCCCCAAGCTGTTCGTGAGCGTGAGCGTGCTGCACAACCCGACCGGCTACAGCCTCACGCCGGGCAGCGCGCACCGCGTGCTGAAGCTCGCCAACGAGCACGACTTCCACATCGTCGAGGACGACACCTACAGCCACCTCGCGCCCGAGCACGCCACGCGGCTCTGCGCGCTCGACGGGCTGCAGCGCACGATCTACGTCAGCGGCTTCGCGAAGATCCTCGCGCCCAACTGGCGCATCGGCTATCTCGCGGCCTCGCCCGAGCTGAAGGAGCGGCTGCTCGAGACCAAGCTGCTGGCCACGCTGACCACGCCCACGCTGTTCGAGCGGGCGCTCTCGTGGTGCATCGACCAGGGCCAGTTGCGCCGGCATTCCGAGCGCATACGCGTGCGCCTCGACGGTGCGCGCGGGCGCGCGGTGAAGCTCGCGATGGCGCACGGCTGCCGCTTTGCCGCGGAGCCTGCGGGGCTGTTCGGCTGGGTCGACACCGGTGTCGACACCGATGCGCTCACGCAGCGCATGCTCGACCAGGGGTACCTGCTGGCGCCGGGGTCGCTGTTCCATGCGCGCCGACCTCCGAGCACGCTGATGCGCATCAATTTCGCGACCTCGCAGGACGCGGCTTTCTGGAAGGTGTTCAGCAAGGTGCGCGCGGAGCTGTGACCGGCGTGCCGCAGGCTTGCCCGCGCGGATGAAAAGGGCGTGCGTTGGAGTAAGCTGGCGCGACAAGGACAACCCTCCGGAGACCGTCTCATGAGCAACACCAGCCCACCTTTCGATTTCAGCCAGTTCGTCCCCGGGTTCGACTTTCTGAAGAACCTCGCGAGCGGCGGCGCAAAGCCTGCGGCCCCCGCTGGGATGCCGAGCCTCGCGAGCTGGGTGGCGCCGACGCTGAGCGTGGAAGAGCTCGAGAAGCGCATCCAGGAACTCAAGACGGTGCAGTACTGGCTCGAGCAGAACGGCCATGCGCTCAAGGCCACGGTTCAGGCGCTGGAGGTACAGAAGATGACGCTCTCGACCCTGCGCGGCATGAACGTGCGCATGGAAGACCTCGCAAGCGCCTTCTCGAAGCAGGCGTCCGCGGAACCCGCCGCGGCGAAGCCGGAGCCGGCAGCCGCCGAGCCCGCGGCCGATGCCGATGAAGCGCCGGCGCAGCAGCGTGCCGGCGTGATCGATCCGATGCAGTGGTGGGGCTCGCTGACCGAACAGTTCCAGCAGATCGCGAACACGGCGCTGCAGGACGCGGCGCAGCTCAAGGTGCCCGCCATGGCGCAACCGATGGCCGACGCGGTCGGCAAGGCCATGCGCGGCAGCCCATCCGCAAAAACGCCGAAACCCGCCGCCAGGACGGCCGCTGCGAAGAAAACCGCACCCAAAAAGGTGCCCGCCGCCACGCGCAAGCGAACCACCGGCGGGCGTTGACCTCTTACATGCTCTCCTTCGACAAGAACGGACGGCACGCACCATGAAACTTTTTCCCTCCGGTCACGCCACCCACCCGCAATGGCGCATGGCCGCCGGCCTCGTGCTGGCGCAGCTGCGCGCGCAGATGGCGCTGCCCGACTACGCGGCGTCGCCCACGCTCGGCCTGCTCTACATCACCGACCACTACGCGCCGGATGCGCAGGAGATCCTCGATCACCTGAGCGCCGAACTGCCCGAAGTGACCGACTGGTCGGGCACGGTCGGCGTCGGCGTGGCGGCGAACAACGCCGAGTACTTCGACGAGCCCGGCCTGAGCCTCATGCTGTGCGCGCTGCCCAGCGACCAGTACCGCGTGTTCTCGGGCGTCGCGCCGCTCGGCAGCTCGGAGATGAGCGGCTTCGAGGCCCATACCGCGCTCGTGCATGCCGACCCCGCGACACCCGACCTGCCCGAACTCATCGGCGAGATGGCGGGCCGCACCGACACCGGCTACCTTTTCGGCGGCCTGTCGTCGGGCCGTGCCGGCGCGCTGCAGTTCGCGGTGGGCGGCAACGGCAACATCCGCGGCCATGGCGCCGCAGGCGGCGTGTTCTCGGGTGGCATGTCGGGCGTGGTGTTCGGCGAAGGCGTTCGGCTCGTGTCGCGCGTCACCCAGGGCTGCCAGCCGCTGCCCGCGGGTGCGGGGCGCGAGCGAGAGATCACCGAAGCCGACGGCAACCTGCTGCTCAAGCTCGACGGCGAGCCTGCGCTCGACGTGCTGCTGGCGGAACTGCAGGTGTCGCTCGAGCGGCCGCAGGAGGCCATCGACGCGGTGCGCAACACGCTGGTGGGCCTGGCCGACGCGGGCAGCGACGGCGTCCGCCGCACCGGTGACCTGGGCGCCGAGGTGCTGGTGCGCCACATCATCGGGCTCGATCCCACGCGCCGCGGCATCGCGATCGCCGACGTCGCCGAGACCGGCATGCGGCTGAGCTTCTGCCGCCGCAATGCGCAGGCCGCGCGCGCCGACCTGATGCGCATCTGCGCGGAAATCCGCGAAGAGCTCGAGCCCGAGGAGCAGACGCTGGCGACCGCCCGCGCCGTCGCTGCTGGCGAAGCCGAAGCGGCGCCGCACCCCGCACGCCGCATCGCTGGCGCGGTGTACGTGAGCTGCTCCGGGCGCGGCGGCCCGCACTTCGGCGCCCCCGGCGCCGAACTCCAGATCGTGCGGCATGCACTCGGCGACGTGCCGCTGGTCGGCTTCTTCGCGGCCGGCGAGATCGCGCGGCACCGGCTGTACGGCTATACGGGCGTGTTGACGGTATTTGCGGCTGACTGAAACGGGAGCGGACAGCCGAACGCAGAAGGAATACAAAAGGAACGCAAAAGTCGCAGAAGAACAACCATTTTTGTTGGCTGTTCTTTCGCGTCCTCTGCGAAACCTTTGCGCCCTCTGCGTCCGGAAGTCCGATCCCCTCAGCCCACAGCCACCGCCACGCGCCGGTGCGCCCCCTTCGGCATCCCCGTGAACGCAAAGTCCACTTCGGGCGCAAGCCCGGTCACGATGCGCGCGATCGACTTGCCCGAGCCGCAGGCATGCGTCCACCCCAAGGTGCCGTGGCCCGTGTTGAGGTACAGGTTCGGCAGTTTCGTCTTGCCGATGAGCGGCACGTTGCTCGGCGTCGCGGGCCGCAGGCCGGTCCAGAACTGCGCCTGGGTGGTGTCGCCCGCGCCGGGGAACAGTTCTTCGACCCGCCGCACGATGGCCTCGCAGCGCACGCGGTTCAGGTCGCGGTCATAGCCGTTGAGTTCGGCCGTGCCCGCGATGCGCAGGCGGTCGCCCCCCTCGGCGCCCGGCGAGGTGTAGCGCGAGAACACGAGCTTGAACTCGTCGTCCGTGAGCGAAACCTGGTGCGCCTTCGACGCATCCTTGACCGGCAGCGTCACCGAGTAGCCCTTGGCCGGATAGATCGGCAGGCGGATGCCCAGCGGCGCGGCCACGAGCGGGCTCAGCGAGCCCATCGCGAGCACGAAGGCATCGCCGCCGATGCGCTGGAAGCGGCCCTCGTGGTCGGTCGCCTCGACATGGTCGAGCCGGCCCCCGGCTTCGCGCAGCGCGGTCACCGTGTGGCTCATGAGGAACTTCACCCCGGCCGCCGCGGCGAGCCTCGCGAGTTCGCGCGCAAAGAGGTTCGCATCGCCCGACTCGTCTTCCGCGGTGTAGGTGGCGCCGGCCAGCTTGGGCCGGATGTGCGCGAGCGCGGGCTCGATGGCCACGGCCTCGTCGGCCGAGATGACCTGCCGCTCGCAGCCCAGTGCGCGCATCTGCTCGGCCGGCGCGAGGGCGGCATCGAACTCCTTCTGCGTCGTGTAGAAGTGCAGGATGCCCTGTGTGCGCTGGTCGTACGCCAGGCCGGCGTCGCGGCGCAGTTGCTGCAGCACCTCGCGGCTGTAGGTGCCCAGGCGCACGATCTGCTCGATGTTGTGCCGGGTGCGCGCCGGCGTGCATTCGCGCAGGAACTGCAGGCCCCAGAGCCACTGGCGCATGTCGGCGCGCATGCGGAACAAGAGCGGCGCATCTTCCTTGCCGAGCCATTGCAGCACCTTGAGCGGGGCGCCCGGATTGGCCCATGGTTCGGCGTGGCTGACCGAGATCTGGCCGCCATTGGCGAAGCTGGTTTCGGCGGCCGGCGTGGCCTGCCGGTCGATCACGGTCACATCGTGGCCGAGCTGTTGGAGGTAATAGGCCGAGGTGACGCCGAGCAGGCCGGCGCCAAGAACGATCACGCGCATTTCAGGTACTTCTTTCGAGGTGGCTTGGACGGCGAGGGGTGGCTGTGCTTCGATAGCAAGCAACCGGACGATCGCCGTCCAAGTTGCCGCTCCCCCTGTCCTCGGTACCTGAGAGATTCACCCGATGCGCCCGCAGCGGGTTTGCTCCTTCGGTGCGTCGCGCAAGGGCGACGGCTCTCCAGACGGCGTGTCAGTTGGTGCAGTACAGGCTTCGAAACTCTTTGAAAGAAACCAAAGAATTCGTCTGGCCGACCTGAGCGTTTATGGGAGTTTGCGCCTTCGGTGGAGTAGTCGAAAGAACTACTCGCTCTCCTGCAGTGAAGCCATTCTAGGCGGGGTGTACGAAAGCGCCTAGCACGGGATTTGGCACTTCGGCCGAATGGGATAATTGTCAAACTACCCGCCGACGGGCGATTTCTGAAACTTCGAGGGAATTCATGATCCTGGTCACCGGCGGCGCCGGCTTCATCGGCGCCAATTTCGTACTCGACTGGCTCGCGCAGAGCGATGAACCGGTCGTGAACCTCGACAAGCTGACCTACGCGGGCAACCTCGAGACGCTCGCCTCGCTCAAGAACGATGCCCGGCACATCTTCGTGCAGGGCGACATCGGCGACAGCGCGCTGGTCGACCGTCTGCTGGCCGAGCACAAGATCCGGGCCGTGGTCAATTTCGCCGCCGAGTCGCATGTGGACCGCTCGATTCACGGCCCCGAGGACTTCGTGCAGACCAACGTGCTCGGCACCTTCCGGTTGCTCGAATCGGTGCGCGGCCACTGGAATGCGCTGCCGGCCGACCAGCAGGCCGCGTTCCGCTTCCTGCACGTGTCGACCGACGAAGTCTATGGCTCGCTCTCGAAGACCGATCCCGCCTTCACCGAAGACAACAAGTACGAACCCAACAGCCCGTATTCGGCCAGCAAGGCCGCGAGCGACCACCTCGTGCGCGCCTGGCACCACACCTACGGCCTGCCGGTGCTCACCACCAACTGCTCGAACAACTACGGGCCGTTCCACTTCCCCGAGAAGCTGATCCCGCTGATGATCGTCAACGCGCTGGCCGGCAAGCCGCTGCCGGTGTATGGCGACGGCATGCAGGTGCGCGACTGGCTCTATGTGAAGGACCACTGCAGCGCCATTCGCCGCGTGCTTGAGGCCGGCCGGCTCGGCGAGACCTACAACGTCGGCGGCTGGAACGAGAAGCCCAACATCGAGATCGTCAACACCGTGTGCGGGCTGCTCGATGAACTGCGCCCGCGCGCGGACGGCAAGCCCTACAAGGAACAGATCAGCTACGTCACCGACCGTCCCGGCCACGACCGGCGCTATGCCATCGATGCGCGCAAGCTCGAGCGCGAGCTCGGCTGGAAGCCCGCCGAGACCTTCGACACGGGCATCCGCAAGACGGTCGAGTGGTACCTCGCCAATGCCGAATGGGTACGCAACGTGCAAAGCGGCGCCTACCGCGAATGGGTCGAGAAGCAGTACGACACCACGAAGGACGCTGCATGAAGCTGCTGTTGCTGGGCAAGGGCGGACAGGTCGGCTGGGAGCTGCAGCGCAGCCTGGCGCCCCTGGGCGAACTCGTTGCGCTCGACTTCGACAGCACCGATCTTCACGCTGACTTCAGCCGGCCCGAACAGCTCGCCGAAACGGTGCACAAGGTGCGCCCCGACGTCATCGTCAATGCGGCCGCGCACACCGCCGTCGACAAGGCCGAGAGCGAGCCCGAGTTCGCGCGCAAGCTCAATGCCACGTCGCCCGGCGTGGTCGCCGAGGCCGCGCAGCAGGTCGGCGCGCTGATGGTGCATTACTCGACCGACTACGTCTTCGATGGCAGCGGCAGCACGCCCTGGAAGGAAGACGATGCGACCGGCCCGCTGAGCGTGTATGGCAGCACCAAGCTCGAAGGCGAGCAGCTGGTGGCTGCGCACTGCGCAAGGCACCTGATCTTCCGCACCAGCTGGGTGTATGCGGCGCGCGGCGGCAACTTCGCCAAGACCATGCTGCGCCTGGCCAGGGAGCGCGAAAAGCTGACCGTCATCGACGACCAGTTCGGCGCGCCGACCGGCGCGGAGCTCTTGGCCGACCTGACCGCGCATGCGATCCGCGCGACCTTGCAAGATCCCGCCAAGGCGGGCCTTTACCACGCGGTGGCCGGCGGCGTCACCACCTGGCACGGCTATGCGCGCTTCGTGGTCGAGCAGGCGAAGGCCGCCGGCGTCGAGCTGAAGGCAGGGCCGGATGCGGTCGACCCCGTGCCCACCAGCGCCTTCCCCACGCCCGCCCGGCGTCCGCACAATTCGCGCCTCGACACCACGAAGCTGCAGTCGGTCTTCGGCCTGCGGCTGCCGCCCTGGCAGGACGGCGTGGCACGCATGCTGCGCGAGACGCTCTGACAACACCAAAAAGGGAAAGCACACCCGCATGACCACGACGACGAAACGCAAGGGCATCATCCTGGCCGGCGGTTCCGGCACCCGCCTGCATCCCGCCACGCTCGCGATGAGCAAGCAGCTGCTGCCGGTGTACGACAAGCCGATGATCTACTACCCGCTGAGCACGTTGATGCTGGGCGGCATGCGCGACATCCTCATCATCAGCACGCCGCAGGACACGCCGCGCTTCCAGCAGCTGCTGGGCGATGGCAGCCAGTGGGGCCTCAACCTGCAGTACGCGGTGCAGCCCAGCCCCGATGGCCTGGCGCAGGCCTTCCTCATCGGCGAGAAGTTTGTGGGCAACGACCCGAGCGCGCTCGTGCTGGGCGACAACATCTTCTACGGCCATGACCTCGCGCACCTGCTCTCGGGTGCCGACGCCAAGGACACGGGCGCGACCGTGTTCGCCTACCACGTGCACGATCCCGAGCGCTATGGCGTGGTGGCCTTCGACGCCGAGGGCAAGGCCAGCAGCATCGAAGAGAAGCCGGCCAAGCCCAAGAGCAGCTACGCCGTGACGGGCCTGTACTTCTACGACAACCAGGTCGTCGACATCGCCAAGGCGGTGAAGCCGAGCGCGCGCGGCGAGCTGGAGATCACGGCGGTCAACCAGGCCTACCTCGACCTGGGCCAGCTCAATGTGCAGATCATGCAGCGCGGCTACGCCTGGCTCGACACCGGCACGCACGAGAGCCTGCTCGAAGCGGGGCAGTTCATCGCCACGCTCGAGCACCGGCAGGGCTTGAAGATCGCATGCCCCGAAGAGATCGCGTGGCGCAACGGGTTCATCGACCGTGAGCAGCTCGCCCGGCTCGCGGCGCCGCTGCAGAAGAATGGCTATGGCAAATACCTGAACCACGTGCTGGCCGAGGAGGTGCGCTCGTGAAAGCAACGCCCACCGCGATCCCCGAGGTGCTGATCATCGAGCCCAAGGTGTTCGGCGATGCGCGCGGCTTCTTCTACGAGAGCTTCAACGGCAAGGCCTTCGACGAGGCCGTCGGCCGGCACGTCGAGTTCGTCCAGGACAACCATTCGCGCTCGGCCAAGGGCGTGCTGCGCGGCTTGCACTACCAGATCCAGCAGCCGCAGGGCAAGCTGGTGCGCGTGGTGAGGGGTGCGGTGTTCGACGTGGCGGTGGACATCCGCAAGTCGTCACCGACCTTCGGCAAGTGGGTGGGCGTGGAGCTCAGCGAAGACAACCACCGGCAGCTGTGGGTGCCCGAAGGGTTCGCGCACGGGTTTCTGGTGCTGAGCGAGACGGCGGAGTTCTTGTACAAGACGACGGACTACTATGCGCCGGCGCATGAGCGTGCGATCGTCTGGAACGATGCCGCCCTCCGTATCGGCTGGCCCGATACCGGCGCGGCGCCCCAGCTGTCCGCCAAGGACGCGGCGGCATCGACGTTGACCAGCGCAGAAATATTCAGCTGACGGGAGGCCGCAGGCTCAGAACGACTGGCCGTGCCCGTTCCTTCGCAGGTCTGCCTCCACCATCATCTGACAGAGCTGCTCGAGCGTGGTGGTCGGCTCCCAGCCCAGTTTCGCTCGGGCCTTGGTCGGATCGCCAATCAGGAGATCCACCTCGGCAGGCCGGTGCAAGGCAGGGTTGATGCGCATCACCGTTTTGCCGGTCGCCTTGTTCACGGCGGACTCCTTGTCGTTCGCCCCGCTGAACTCAATCTCGATGCCGGCGCTCTTGAATGCCATGGCAACAAAATCCCGCACCGTTTCGGTGCGATTCGTTGCCAGCACGTAGGTGTCGGGTTCATCGGCCTGGAGCATGCGCCACATGCCCTCGACGTACTCCTTGGCAAAGCCCCAGTCGCGCTTGGCATCGAGATTGCCGAGCTCCAGCACTTCCAGCTTGCCGAGCTTGATCTTCGCGACCCCGTCCGTGATCTTGCGCGTCACGAACTCCCGTCCGCGCAGCGGGCTCTCGTGGTTGAAGAGAATCCCGCTGCAGCCGAAGATGTCGTAGCTTTCGCGGTAGTTGATGGTCATCCAGTGGGCGTAGAGCTTGGCGACGCCGTACGGGCTGCGAGGGTAGAACGGCGTATCTTCGGTCTGCGGGATGGCTTGCACCTTGCCGAACATCTCGGAGGTCGACGCTTGATAGAAGCGGATCCGCGGGTTGACCAGGCGGATGGCTTCCAGCAGGTGCAGTGCGCCGACGCCGGTGATCTGGGCAGTGGCCATGGGCTGGTTGAAGCTGACGCCGACGAAGCTTTGCGCTGCCAGGTTGTAAACCTCGTCGGGCGCAGCGTCGCGGATCAGTGTGATCGAGCTGCCTAGATCCGTCAGGTCGTGTTCGACAAGATGAAGATCCGGGTCTGCCTGGATGCCAAGTTCTTCGATGCGCCAGAAGTTGACCGAGCTGGTGCGCCGATAGGCACCGTAGACAACATAGCCCTTCGCGAGCAACAGCTCGGCCAGGTAAGCGCCGTCCTGCCCGGTAATGCCGGTAACGACAGCATGTTTCTTCTTCATGGAACCCTCTCTCCTTCAAGGGAAGCGGCCAGATTTGCAACCTCGGCAGTCGAGGCGTGCTGCAAGTGCTCTGGATTCTGCCTTGGAATAGAGAGATTTAACACATGTACAAGAACATGCCTTCCGGGCCGCCGCGGGCGGCAGTCGCCCTATTCCGCCGTTTCGAGGAGCTGGGAGATGTCGGCGGGTTCGAGGCGCCCATGGTTGAGCTTGACGACCATGTTGCATTCTTTGGCGATCAGGGCCGGCGAATGCGAGGCAAGAACCAGGATGCCCGATTTGGAGACCACGTCTCGCATGCGTTTCTCGGCCTTTTCCGTGAAGTCGGCGTCTCCCACCGAGAGCCATTCGTCCATGAGGAGGATGTCCGCTTCGACGCTGGTGGAGATCGAGAAGGCGAGCCGCATCATCATGCCGGTGGAATAAGTGCGAACAGGCATGTTCACGTATTGCCCGAGCCCGCTAAATTCGCAGATCTCCGGTATCCGTTTGTCGATCTCCTTCTTGCTCAGGCCCATGACGAGCCCGCGCAGCATGATGTTCTCGATGCCTGTGGCATCGGCTTCGATGCCGAGCGAAGGATCGATGAGGCTCGACACGGATCCTTCGCGTTTGAATTCGCCCGACGAAGGCTCATAGACGCCGGCCAAGGTGCGCAGGAGCGTCGACTTGCCTGCGCCGTTGTGCCCGATCAGCCCCAGGCGGTCTCCGCTTTTCAATTCGAGGTTGATGTCGCTGAGCGCCTGAACGACCGTGACGCCGGTTTCTTTCCCGAATCTGCCGCCAGTCACGGAGGCTGCCAGCGTCTTCTTCAATGACGCGGCGCCAGCGCCATAGATCGGGAAATTGACGGCGACGTTTTTGAGTGAAATGGAAGCCATGTGTCAGAGCCAGTAGACGACGCGTCGGCGGTACTTGGAAAACAATATTGCCGACCCGATGAGGGACAGCGCCGTCCATCCAAGGATGCCCAGCCAGCTGTGCGCGGAAGCCATTCCGCCCATCAGCGGCGTGCGCAGCAGATCGAGCATCTGTGCGAACGGGTTCCATAGGATGTATTGGGCACGGCCCGGAAGGCTCTCGGGAAGCCAGAAAACCGGCGTCAGGAACATCAGCATCTGCATGATGCTGGTCACGATCTGGGTGACGTCGCGAAAGCGCGTGCAAACAAGCCCGAGCAGCAAACCAAGGGCGTGCGCATTGACGACGGCGATGAGCATCGCGGGGATGACCAGCAACGCGGACCAGGAAAGGGAGATCCCTGCCCAGAGCGCGACCGGGATGTACAGCACGATCTGGTGCGCAAACTGGATCAGGTTCCGCGCAATGCTGCGCCAGACGAACAGGCTGATGGGGAAGTAACCCTGTTTGAGGTAGTTGGAGGACCCCACAAAAGCGTTGCAAGACTCCGTCACGACGCTCGAGAAGAAGCTCCAGAAAATGATGCCAAGGGCCAGGTGAGGAAAGAACTTGGAGAGTTCCGTTCCGAACAGCGAGCTGTAAAGCGGCCCCATGCCGCCGATCATGGCGCCCATGCTCAGCGTGAGCCAGAGCGGGCCGAGCATCGATCGCCGATAGCGCAGCACCACATCGAACCATGCGAGCGTCCACCAGATGTCGGTGCGGCGGGTTCCTTCCCACCAGTCGGCCCATGGACTGCGATGCAAGTTGGAATGAGCCTGGCTCATACGGCGCCGCGGAGGTTCGACAGAGGGGCGGCGCGGCTTCCGCGCGGACATTCCGGGCGCTGCGCGTCGACATGCGCCAAGTCCTTGTTACCGATGTTGGTCAATCGATTTTCTCTTTCAATGGGTATTGCGGCATTCGCCTGGAAGAAATCCTGTGCCGAGGAGTGGGGCAGCCGACTGGCCGCAGCCCGAGACCGGTTCGGTACGCGAAGCATTGGTGATGATATTGCAGCCGCAGTTCCGCCACGGTCCGCGCAAATCTGAGAAACAGGCGCCGCGCCCTTCGAGATCGCGACGGGAGGCACGCGCATTTTCTTGTTCGATGTGAAGGAGGAGATAATTTTACAGTTGCCCGCTTTGGAGCAGCCCCGAATCGCTGAAACCCGCCGCCGCCTCGACCATCGCCGTAGCGCGAGCAAACCATGAGCTTCCCGCCTTCCCCGAAGATTTCCGTCGCGCTGTGCACCCACAACGGCGCGCGTTTCCTGCGCGAGCAGGTGCGCAGCATCTGCCTGCAGACCCTGCCGCCGGCGGAAATCGTGCTGTCGGACGATGCCTCCACGGACGGTTCGGTGGACGTGGTGCGCGCCACGGTCGCCGAATGCGCGGCCGAGCGGCCGGGCCATGCAGTGGCGCTGCGCATTTTCGAGAACCGTCCCGCGCTGCGCGTCGTGAAGAACTTCGAGCAGGCGATCGGCGCCTGCGCGGGTGAGCTGATCGCGCTGAGCGACCAGGACGACGTCTGGATGCCCGACCGGCTGGCGCAGATGGCGGCCCGCTTCGCGCAGGACGAGCGCCTGCTGCTGCTGCACACCGATGCGCGCCTGGTCGATTCGCAGCGCCGCGACCTCGGGCAGACGCTGTTCCATGCGCTCGAGGTCACGCCCTCGGAGATCGAAGGCGTGCACGCGGGTCGCGCCTTCGACGTGCTGCTGCGGCGCAATCTCGTGACCGGCGCCACCGCGGTTTTTCGCCGTGCGCTGTGCGCCGACGCGCTGCCGCTGCCGGTGGAATGGGTGCACGACGAATGGCTGGGCATCATCGCCTCGGCCACCGGGCGGGTCGCGCTGCTCGAGCAGCCGCTCATCGAGTACCGCCAGCACGAATCCAACCAGATCGGCGCGCGCCGCGACACCTTCGCGGAAAAGGTCCGCAAGGCGCTGGGCTCCCGAGGCACCCTCCACGTGGAGCGGGCTGTCAAGGCCGAGCTTCTGCTGGCGCGGCTGCTGCAGCTCGGTGACCGCATCCCCGCCGAGATCATCGAGAAGGTGCGCGGCAAGATCGTGCACCAGCGCTTTCGCGCCGCACTGCCTGCCTCGCGGCTGGCCCGCTGCGGTCCCATCTTCCGGGAAGCCATGACCGGCCGCTACGACAAGTTCGGCCGCGGGGTGCGCGGCGTGGTGCGCGACCTTTTCGAATCCGTCTAGCCTGCGTCGAAAGCGCGCGCCCATCCAGAAAAACAATGACTCCCACGAACCCTTCCCCCGCAACCGCCGCCGGCGGCCCGGCCGCTTCGCCCACCGTGGTGGTGGTGATCCCGTTCTACAACGGTGCCGACTTCATCGAGCGCTCGGTCCGGAGCGTCTTCGAGCAATCGGTTCCTGCCAACGAGGTGATCGTCGTCAACGACGGCTCGCGCCCGGAGGAGCGCGCGGTGCTGGACGCGCTCGCGCTGCGCTATCCGTTCCGGATCATCGACAAGGAGAACGGCGGCCAGGGCTCGGCCCGGAATGCGGGCGTGCAGGCCTCGAGCTCCGACTACATCTGCTTTCTCGACCAGGACGATTTCTACCTGCCCAACCACATCGAGACCCTCGTTTCGTCGATCCCGCATGGCGACCGGCTGTTCGGTTTCGTCTACGCTGACCTGTACGAGGCGGATGCCGACGGGAACGTGATCCGCACGGGCGTGGTCAAGGAGCATTCGACGCACCCGAAGCGCAACATCAACGATCTGTTGCGCCACGACATGTTCGTGCTGCCGTCGGCCGCGCTGGTGAGCCGCAAGGCCTTCGAGGCGGTGGAGGGGTTCGATCCGCAGTTCATGGGCTTCGAGGACGACGACCTGTTCCTTCGCATCTTCCGCAAGGGCTACAGCAACTACTTCGTCGACAAGGCGGTCACGGTGTGGTGCATCCATACCGCGAGCACGTCCTTCGGCATCCGGATGGTCCGCAGCCGCTTCAAGTACTTCAAGAAGCTGGTCGCGATGTTCCCCGACGAGCACCAGCGCGGGCGCTACTATTTCCGGGATTTCCTGATGCCGAGGTTCCAGCCGTACTTCGTCAACCACGCGATCGAATCGATCAAGAACGACGACCAGTACCGCGAGGAGATGAGCGCGATCCTCAACGAGTACGGCGCGATGGTGCTGGCCAATCCCTATGTCGGCCGCAAGAAGAAGCTGCGGCTGCGGCTCACGCTGTTCCTGCTTGCGCACAGCCCGCCCGCCGCCGTGCGTCTGATCGGTGCCGTCACGCGGCTGCCGGTCGTCCGCAGCCTGCGGCGCCTGTACGCCTAGCGTGCCGGCAGGGCCGCCGCGGGGCCCGGCTTCGCGGGCGTCGTCATGGCCGGGTCGATGTAGGTCGCGAAGTTGCGCACATACTCCGCCCGCAGGTGGCCCGCATCCTTGTAGATCGGTGTCGCCTCGGCATCCGCCCGCGTGCACCAGTCCTTCTGGCACAGCGTCGGTATTGGGTCGATCACGGTCGCGCCGGCGCGCAGCGCCATCTGGCGCATGCGCTCATGCAGCGCCTTCTGGGCCGAGGCCCACGGGGCCGTGGGCGTCATGCGCCCCACCCGCATGGTGCCGAGCCGGCCGCCCTGGATGAATTCCTCCGGACCGAAGCCTTCGCCGACGGGGTTGTCCAGCACCAGGTACACCTGCTTGTGCTTGGCGAGGTTCGTCATCACCGCTTCGAGCATGTTGAGCGCAAGGTCGGCGCCGCCGCCACCCATGAAGCGGCGCTTGGTCGTGCCGTCGAAGTAGTAATAGCGGTCGGCCTCGGCGTTCGCTGCGTTCGGCTTGCCGGTCTCCGAGAAATAGCAGTTCCAGCAGCCGCCGAAAACCACCGCGTCGAACCTGTCGCTGATGGCCAGGCGCATGCCGCCGTCGCGGCGCTCGGCGCAGAGCTTGTTCTGCTCGTCGACGACGTTGGGGATCGGCGGGCATGCACCCCATGTCATGAACGACAGGGAATCCAGCGTCTCCGGCGCCGTCTTGTTCAGTTCCACCGCGCGCGGCCCGTACTGCTCGATGTGGCTGTCGCCGAAGAGCAGCACGCGGCGCTTGCCGGTGCCGATTTGCTGCAGCACCTCGCCATCGACCTTGATCGGGCTGAGGCCGTCGGGATAGGCCCAGTCCTTCGCCGCCGCGGCGGTCTTGTTGAAGTACGGGTCGCTGTGCCGCCCGACGTAGTAACGCGTGGTGGCGAGCAGGCCGAGCACGACGAAGCCTGCCATCGCGGCCACGAGGCCGGCCGTTATCACCGGGTTCTCGGTCTTGCGGGTGTGGCGCTCCACGAAGCGGTAGGTCAGCCAGGCCAGCACGAAGGAGGCCGCGAGCATGAGTGCGCGGATGCCGTCGGAAGGCAGCTTGCCCTCGAGGATGCGCGCATAGGCCAGCAGCGGCCAGTGCCACAGGTAGAGCGGATAGCTGATGAGCCCGATCCACACCATCGGCTTCGAGGCGAGCACGTAGCGGTTGAGCACGCCCGTGGGCCCGGCCGCGATGCAATAGAAGGCGCCCAAGGTCGGCAGGATCGCCCAGAAGCCCGGGAACGCCTTGCCGCCGCGGATGTAGATCAGCCCCAGCACGATCAGCACCACGCCGGCGATCGACTGCGCATGCCGGCCCCAACCCGGTTTCGGGGGCGGCCGGTGCAGCCGCATGTAGGCGAGCATGCCGCCGATCATCAGTTCCCAGAAGCGCGACAACGGCGAATAGAACGCGGCCGTGCGGTGGCTGTGGATGGTCGTGACGTTGAGCAGGAACGACGCTGCCGCCACCGCGCCCACCACCCACAGCACGCGCCATTTGCGCTTCCACGCCAGGCCTAGCAGCACGGGCCAGAAGATGTAGAACTGTTCCTCGATCGCGAGCGACCACAGGTGCAGCAGCGGCTTCGTCTCGGCCGCATTGTCGAAGTAGCCCGCCTCGCTCCAGAACGCGAAGTTCGACACGAAGCCCGCGCCCGCGGCCACGTGCTTGCCGAGCTGCTCCCATTCGTGCGGCAGCAGTGAATACCAGCCGAAGGCCAGGCTGGCGGCGAGCACCAGCACCAGCGCCGGGAAGATGCGCTTCACGCGCCGCGCATAGAACTCGCGGTAGCTGAAGCCCTCGCCCTCGAAGCTGCCCAGGATGATCGTGGTGATCAGGAAGCCGGAGATGACGAAGAAGATGTCGACGCCGATGAAGCCGCCCTTGATCCACTGCGGGAACGCGTGGTAGCCGAGCACCGAGAGCACCGCCACGGCGCGCAGGCCGTCGATGTCGGGCCGGTATTTGGGATGCAGCAGGTGCGGTTGCGGCTGCGGGGAGGTCGGGCTGCTCGTGGTCGTCATCGTCGGTCGGTGGGGGGGAGAAGCGCCGCGGGGAGCGTGGCTTTCCGGCCCCGGATTGTCTGCGCAAAAGCGAGATGTGTTTTTTTGTCAGCCCTGGCGCGGCCCCGCGCGCAGGAAGCGCCAGAAGCTCGCCGAGGTCCAGACCTTGAGCAGGCTGGTCACGTGCCAGTAGAGATGCTTGCGGCTGCTGCGGCTCGCGCGCTGCGCCTCGTGGCGTGCGAGCAGGTCTTCGCCGACCTGCAGCCGCCAGCCCGCCAGCTGCGTGCGCGCGCAGATGTCGAAATCCTCGCCGTACATGAAGAAGCGCTCGTCGAAGCCGCCGATCTGCCGGTAGGCGTCGCTGCGGAACAGCATGAACAGGCCCGGGATCCAGGCCGGCACCGCCGGGCGCGCGTAGCCCGGGCGGCGCCGCGTGAGGATCTCGCGCGGCGTGATGATCGCGCGGTGCTGCTCCGGGACGTGCTTGCCGGGCTCGAGGATGCGCGGCGTCAGCAGGCCGGCGTCGGGCGCCGCCTGCGCGAGCAGCGGCGCGAGCACGTCGCCGTCGAAGCGGATGTCGGGGTTGAGCACCAAAAACCAGGGCGTCCGGCAGCGCTGGAACGCCTGGTTGTGATTGGCGCCGAAGCCCATCCGCTGGGCGTTCTCGATCCGCTCGAGCGGAAATCCCCATTCCAGCCCCGAGAGCAGGTCGGGCTCGGGGATGTTGAGCGTGAGGACCACCTTGGCGATCGAGCCCCGGCTGAAGCGGTCGAGCTGGTCGAGCAGCGGCCGCACCAGCGCGAGCTGGCCGTGGCTGACGATCGAAATGGTGATCGGGGGGGGGGGAGGGGAGGGCGCTGGCATGGTCTAATTTCGCTCGGGAATTCTAGGGTTCCCCCCACACCCCCATGATTGCCCTGATCGTCATCAGTTTCTTCGTCTCCGCCATCGCGGTCCAGCTGTTCATGCGCCGCGCGCGCCGGCATGCGCGGCTCTATGGCGCCGACATGCCTCAGCGCTTCCACAAGGGCCATGTGCCGCGGCTCGGCGGCGCGGGCATCCTGTTCGGCATGGGCGTGGCATGGCTGGCCGCAGGCATCACCGGCACCGATCCGTTCAACGTCTCCTGGCCCGTCAAGGCTTCGATGCTGACGCTGCTGTGCATCCTGCCCGCGGTCATCGGCGGCATCGTCGAGGATGTCACGCAGAACGTGAAGGTGCGCTATCGGCTCGCGCTCACCATCGGATCGGCGTTGCTGGCGTGCTGGGCGCTCGACCTGGGCCTGGCGCGCACCGGCATCGAGGCGGTCGACCAGGGGCTCGCGCTGGTGCCGTACGGGGCGGTGATTTTCGCGGCCCTGGCGATCGGCGGCCTGCCGCATGCCTTCAACATCATCGACGGCTACAACGGGCTCGCCGGCACGGTGGCGGTGCTCGTGTGCCTGGCCATCTCGCACGTGGCACTGCAGGTGGGCGACCGCCAACTCGCGGCCATGGTGATCTGCCTCGTCGGCGCCACCTTCGGCTTCCTGATCTGGAACTATCCGCGCGGCAAGATCTTCGCGGGCGACGGCGGCGCCTATGTCTGGGGCATGGTGATCGCCGTGGCCTGCGTCACGCTGGTGCAGCGCCATCCCGTCGTCTCGCCGTGGTTTCCGATGCTGCTGCTGATCTACCCGGTGTGGGAGACGCTGTTCTCGATCTACCGCAAGCTCGCGCGTGGCCAGTCGCCCGGCACCGCCGATGCGCTGCATTTCCACCAGCTGATCTTCCGCCGCATCGTGCGCGTGGCCTTCGCCGACGACGAGGCCCGGCAACTGCTCGCGCGCAACAACCGCACCTCGCCGTATCTCTGGATGTTCGCCGCGCTGTCGGTGGTGCCCGCGGTGCTGTTCTGGAACAACACGGTCGTGCTGATGGCGTTCTGCCTGCTGTTCGTTACCACCTACGTGGGCGCCTACCTCATGATCGTGCGCTTCAAGGTGCCGCGCTGGCTTCGGCCGTGAACGAAGCGGCCGCCCGCTGGCGGCCCACCGGTTTGCGCGAGAATTTGAAATCCGTTTTTTCTTCTTCATCGACCCCCGTTTTGGAGCCTGCCCGCCCATGACCGATCCCGTCCTCAACATCCCCCCGCGCGACAAGGCGGAGATCCTGGCGCAGGCGCTGCCGTACATCCGCAAGTTCCACGGCAAGACCATCGTCATCAAGTACGGCGGCAACGCCATGACCGATCCGGCGCTGCAGGCCGACTTCGCCGAAGACGTGGTGCTGCTCAAGCTCGTGGGCATGAACCCGGTGGTGGTGCACGGCGGCGGGCCACAGATCGAGGCTGCGCTGAACCGGCTCGGCAAGAAGGGCAGCTTCATCCAGGGCATGCGCGTGACCGATGCCGAGACCATGGAAGTGGTCGAGTGGGTGCTGGCCGGCGAGGTGCAGCAGGACATCGTGGGCCTGATCAACCAGGCCGGCGGCAAGGCCGTGGGCCTCACGGGCCGCGACGGCGGCATGATCCGCGCGCAGAAGCTCAAGATGGCCGACCGCACCGATCCCAACCTGCAGCATGACGTGGGCCAGGTCGGCGACATCGTCGCGATCGATCCCAGCGTGGTGAAGGCGCTGCAGGACGATGCCTTCATTCCCGTCGTGAGCCCGATCGGCTTTGGCGAGGAGAACGAGAGCTACAACATCAATGCCGATGTCGTCGCCGGCAAGCTCGCCACCGTGCTCAAGGCCGAGAAGCTGATGCTCCTGACCAACACGCCCGGCGTGCTCGACAAGGACGGCAAGCTGCTCACCAACCTGAGCGCGCGCGAGATCGACGAGCTGTTCGCCGACGGCACCATCTCGGGCGGCATGCTGCCCAAGATCGAAGGCGCGCTCGACGCCGCCAAGAGCGGCGTGAATGCGGTGCACATCATCGACGGCCGCGTGCCGCACGCGATGCTGCTCGAGATCCTGACCGACCAGGCCTACGGCACGATGATCCGCGCGCGCTGATCCGCGCGCGCTGGCGCGCGGCCGTTCAAGCCGTTCAGGCCGCCCCGGCCGCCGCGGGTTTGCGGCCTAAAAACTCGAAGCCCGCGGCGCCCACCTCCTGGGCCGCCTGCGGCAACTGCTCGAAGTCGGTCCAGAGCGGCGTCTCGCGCCGCGACGGATCGCGCCACAGCGCCACCAGCTCGCCCGCGGGGGCCTCGCGGAAGCGCTCGGCGGCCGCGTCGGACAGATGGGTGCGCAGCGCCTGCTCGCATTCCGAAGCGAGCCAGCTGATCGAGTGGTTCGGACAGAAGTTCTCCGACACCCGGATCCGCTCGGTCTCGAATTCCCGGAACCATTGCGCCAGCCCGTAGCGGGTGCAGTTGAAGAAGTGCCACGGTTTCTCGTGCAGCGGCTGCATGAAGGCGGTGCGAACCAGGATGCGGCCGCCCGGCTTCAGAACCCGCAGCAGTTCCGCCGCCACCTTCTGCGGTTCACGGTAGTGCTCGAAGGCATTCATGACGATCGCGGCATCGAAGACTGCATCGTCGAACGGCAGCGCATGGGCGTCCGCCACCACATCGGTGTGCCTGAACAGGCTGTATTCGACCTCGACCACGTTGTCGAGCTTGGCCTGCGAGCCACCGCCGCTCAGGTTCAGCACCCAGCCTCCGGTGCTCTGCGCCAGTGACAGGGCCTCGTCCGGCAACGCATTGCTGACATGGTCCGCCGGCTTCACCTCGGGCTCGGAGAGTCCGTCGCAGAGCACGGGCCGGCCGTCGAGGACGGGCCAGGTTCGCCATCCGTCCACGGTCACGAGCGCGCCTTGCCCGGCGTCGGCGGCCAGCTTGAGGCCGGTCGCGGGGCAGCGCAGGATCGGCAGCAACCGTTGGAGCCGCGTCTTCGCGGCGTCGTCGCTCAGCGCCACCTGCAGCGGCGGCGGCTTGCGCGCGAGCCGTTCGTCGATCAGCGACACCCAGGGGTGCTGGGCCTTGAAGTTCTCCATCAGCCGGCGGGCATTCTGCGGGGCCATGGTTTCGGTCCTGAGCATCGAGCCCGCATGCACGCGGTAGTCGGCGAGCGTCTGCGGCGCCCAGAAGCCCCGCTGGCCCTGCTCGGCAAGGCGGCACCAGAAGTCGTAGTCCTCCCAGCCGTGGCGCACGTGGTTGTAGCCGCCGACGATCGCCCAGGCCTCCTTCGAGACGAGCGCCATCGCATCGACATAGTTGCCGGCCACGAAGCGCTGCGGCTCGTAGCGCGCATTGCCGAGCAGCGCGCTGGAGGCGCCGAAATGCTGGATGGTCGGGTACACGAAGGCGACGCGCTCGGCGCGGATTGCGCGGTGCAGTTCCTCGCAGCACTTGGGCCGCAGCCGGTTGTCGGCGTCGAGCGGCAAGACATAGGGGCTGTCGGCCAGTTGAAAGGCTGCATTGCGCGTCAGCCCGAGCCCGCAGTTCGAGGCATGCCGCGCGACCACCACGCGGTTGAAACGCGCGGCGTGCTGCCGGACCCAAGCCAGCACAGTGTCCAGCGAATCGTCGGTCGAACGGTCGTCCACCACCACCAGGTCCAGCACGGCCATGGTCTGCGAGCGCACCGACTCCAACGCCTCGACGATGAACTGCGCGTAGTTGTAGAGCGGGATGACGACCGAGACCTCGGCCGACTCCAGCGCGGCGGCCCGGTGCTCGAAGACCACGTCGTACGGCATCAGCACGGGCTGGCGAACGGGCGCGGACCGAAGGTGCGCATCGAGCGCGAAGGCCCGTGCGGCCAGCGCATCGCCCTGCAGCTGATCGAGCACGCGGCCTAGCTGCGCGGCGCGCTGCAGCGGCCCGTAGGCGGCCATGGCCCGCAGGAAGGCCGCCGAGCCGACCCTGGCGCGCAGCGCATCGTCCGCCACCAGCGTCGAGAGGCAGTGGTACCAGTCGTCGGCGCTGGCGGCCAGGAAGCCGGTTGCGCCGTGCTCGATCGCCCGCCTGAACGGACCGGTCGGCGACGCGATGGTCGGCACATCGACCAGTGCGGCCTCGAAGAACTTCAGCTCGCTCTTGGCTTCGCAGAACGGATTGCCGAACTCCAGCGGTGCGATGTTGATGTCGAAGCGCGCGATCTCGCACGGCAGCGTTTCCAGGGTCTGGAAAGGCCGCCATTCGATGCGATCCTCCAGGCCGGCCATCGCGGGGTATTCCTCCACGTCGACCAGGCGCATGCCCGAGGCGGTCTGGAACAGCACCAGCCGGCAGCGCTCGTTCTCGCGCAGCACGCGCGCGATGGCCTCGATCGCCAGCCCGAGGTCGCGCTGGTGCGTGCGCGATCCGCCTGCATAGCCGATCCGCAGCAGGTCGTCGGGCCGGGCGCTGCGCCATTGCCGGATGCTGTGCCGCGACAGCGCCAAGGTCTGGTCGTCGAAGCCGTTGGGCAGCACGTGGGTGGTCTTGCCTGCCCATCGCATGTGGTAGGCCAGTTCCTGGGTGCTGGCCATGCAGACGTCGGCCGCGAGCATGGCCCGGCGCACGCTCGCGAAGAGCTCCCGCACCGCGGCTTCCGGATGGGCGTTGGAGCGGATGCCGTCGATCACCTTGGTGTCGGCCAGGTCCGGCTCGATCATCAGGTCGTCGATGTCGAACACCACCTTCTTGCCTTGCGCGTGCATCCGCGCGATGGCGGCCTCGAGCGCGGGGCTCCACGGCGTGCGCCAGAGGATCATCACGTCGTTGCGCGAGGTCAGCTCGGGCCGCGACGCGAGCTCTTCGTGGCGGACCCATTCGGCCGGGACGCCGTTCATCCGCGCCGCCTCGACATGGCGCGCGACGCGGTACAGGTGGCCGGGCGTGTCGGCTTCGCCCGACACGTAGAAGATCGAGAACACCCGGCTCGGCAGGGGCGCAAGCGCCGGCGGCTCGGCCTCGTCGAGGCCGGTCAGGCCCGCGCGCCGGCCCTCTTTCGCGCCGACCAGCGTGTAGTGCAGCAGCGGATTGAAGCCCGCGGCGTCCGGGTAATGCGCTGCGTAGTCGTTGCCCGAGAACAGTGGGCCCGGATTGCGCCCTTCGGCCGCGCCGTGGGTCACGTAGTGCTCCGCAGGGTCGGTGCCGGCCGCGGCGACGTCGGGATAGGTCTGCAGGTACCAGTCCCGGTCGAAGTAGGGCGAGAAGCGGATCATCTCCACCGCTCCGAGGTCGACCGGCCGGCCCGAAAGCCGGCGCGCCAGGAGCCGCAGGCGCCTGCGCATCTTGGCCTTCACGCTCAGCGCGGGGTCGCCTCGCAGGCGCGTGAAATGCCGGGTCAGCGCTTCGATCCGGCCTTCCTTCAGGTCGGCGAGGTTCTTCCAGGCCAGCGCGGTGCGCTGCTGCAGGCTTTGGGCCTCGCTGGTTTCCTTCAGTTCGTCGCGGGCCTGGTTCAGCTCGCTCGCCAGCTGCGTGACGACGTTGCGCAGCTCGGCCACGCGCCGGTTCGCCTGCGCGTGCGCGAAGTCCGTGGCGCGGGCGGCGGCCTCGGCCTGCGCCGCCTTCGCCTCCGCTTCGCTGGCCTGCCGGTTCAGGGCCTCGAGCCGGGCGGCCTTGTCGGCGGCCTCCTGCGACAGGGCCGCCAGCCTGCTTTCGGCGCTGGCGCGGGCTTCGGCCTCGGCGAGACGGGCGGCCGCCACCTGCGCCAGTTCGGCTTCGATCGGCGCGCGCAGGGCATTGGCCTCATGCAGGCGCTGATGCAGTTCGGCCGAACCGAGCTGCTCGCGGGTGGCGACGAACCAGCGCGTGCCGAGGTGCGAGAAGCGGGTCCGCGCGGCGTCCGCACGCTCCGCATCGAGGTTGCACAGCGCCAGGGCCGCGGCCGGCGCGCGGTCGCCGACCGCGAGCACGCCGAGCCCGTGGCCGTGCAGGAACTCGAAGGAGGGATAGTGCCGCGCCTGTTCGGCGAAGAACCGGAAGACGCCGAAATTGCCGCTGCGCACATTGGTGTCGTGGAACAGGACGACGGCCTTGTCCGACAGCTTGGGCAGCCAGGTCTCGAAGTCGTGCTTCACCGCCTCGTAGGTATGGAAGCCGTCGATGTGCAGCAGGTCGATGGAGCCGTCGGCAAAGTACGGCAACGCATCGTCGAAGGTCGACTTGAGCAGCTCGGAGAAGGCGCTGAAGTGCTTGTCGTGGAAGTCGCGAAGCTCGTGGTAGACCTGCGCATCGAAATGGCCGGCATGCGCGTCGCCGGCCCAGGTGTCCACGGCGTAGCAGCGCGTTGCCGACTTGAGCCGGGCCACGGCTTCGCAGAAGGCCGCATACGACACCCCGTTGTGCGTGCCCAGCTCCACCAGCAGGCCCGGCTTGCATGCGGCCACGATCCAGAACGCGAACGGCGTGTGGGTCCACCAGGCGCTCGCCTTGCCGAGCAGGTGGGGTGTCCAGAAGAGCGGGTCCAGCACCGGATGGGTCAGCACGTCGAGCGACTTGTCGACGGTCGGCAGGATGAGGGTAGGTTCTTTCATTTTTCTTTCAGCGCGCGAGCTGCCACGGCTGGCCGGCGTGGGTGGCGAGGTGCGCACCCGTGAGCCAGTCGAGCTGGACGTTCGGGTTGTGATAGGGGTCGTGCTCGAAGCGATCGATCCACTTGGTGCTCGCGTGCGTCTGCTCGTGGTGCGCCTGGCGCTGCCTTTCATCGGACCGGTCGTCCTGTCCGCGCGAGGCGCTTTCCAGGTGCAGCAGCGAGGCAAACGGCGTGCAGATGTTGCGGTAGCCCGCGTCGCTCACCTTCAGGCACAGGTCGATGTCGTTGTAGGCGACGGCCAAGTGCTCGCTGTCGAAGCCGCCCACCTGCTCGAACACCGAGCGGCGCACCGCGAGGCAGGCCCCCGTGACCGCCAGGTAGTTGCGCGTGCCCGCGAGTCGCCCGTCCATGCCGGCGTCGGTGGCGTCGTCGGTGCGGCAGACGTGCATCGCCAGGGGGCCACGCTGCAGGATGACACCGGCGTGCTGCACCGTGCCGTCGCCGTAGAGCAGCTTCGCGCCCACGCAGCCGATGTCGGGGCGCATGGCTTCGGCGACCATCTCCCTGAGCCAGCCGCCGTCCAGGATCTCGATGTCGTTGTTCAGGAAGAGCAGCACCTCGCCCGTCGAGGCCTGCACGCCCGCGTTGTTGATCGACGAGAAATTGAAGGGCCCCGGCACGCGAAGCACGCGCACGCGCGGGTCCGCGCGGAGCTCGGCAAAGAGCGCGAAGGTCTGCGGCTCGACGCTGTCGTTGTCCAGCACGATGACTTCGAGATCGGGGTAGTCTGTCTTGCCCAGCAGGCCGTCCATGCAGGCCCGCACCAACTGGGCGCGGTCGCGCGTGGGGACCAGCACGCTCACCCGCGGCGCGGGCGTGGGCAATGGACGGCGCACATGGTTGATGAAGCCCGCGATCGGCGACGGCAGCACCTCGACCGCCACGCCAGCCTGTCGCGACGCCGCCTGTGCCGCCACCCGCCGCGCCGCAGCCGCATACTCCTCGACGGCGCGAAGGGTCTCGGCCGCATCGGTCACGGCAGGTGCGTGCCGGTGATACAGCACCGACGGAATGTGGCGGATCTGGCTGCAGTGCAGCGCGAGGGCCACCCGGCAATGCAGGTCGTAGCGGGCAGCCGGTTCGAACTCCGCGCGCAGGCCGCCGGCTTCCAGGATCTGGGTGCGCTTCATCAGGCACAGCCCGTCGAGCAGGTCGAAGCCGAGCTGGGCCTCCGGATCCCAGGCCGACTTGAAGCGCGGCTTGCATCGCACGCCGTCGTGGCCGATCCAGTCCTCGTCCGCGTAGACGACGGCGGCATCGGACCATTTCGCCAGCGTGAGTTGCACGGACGACACCGCGTGCGAGGCGAGCCGGTCGCCCGCGGCGATCACGCCGAACCAGGGCTCGCAGGCCTGCGCGAACGCGAGCGCCTGCAGTGCGAGCGTGCTTGCCGGCCCCTCCGCGGCGACCACGCGGACGCGCACGGCATCGCGAACGGAAGACAGCGCACGGCTGACCGCCTCCATGCGCGGCGCTGCGCACGCCACCACCACGTCGAACCGGCGGCAGTCCTGCGCGGCCAGCGAAGCCATCGTGGCGTGCAACGCCTCGTCGCTGCCGGTGTCGGCGATGGCGAAGCTCATGCCAGCGCCCCAGGCGAGCGCCTCCAACTCCGCGCGCAGCGCCGGGTGATCCTTCTCGCAGCGGGATGCTTCTGCCCCTGTCCACGCGCGGTAGGCGGCGTCGGTGAACGGTAGGAACCGGCACGCCGCGGCCCAATGCGCGTATCGCGCTTGATCGGTCTGCAAGAAATTTCCCCCTACTCTGCAAGAGATGGCAAAGATCGGGGACCTCGGCGTGCGGATCCCCTAATTCAGGATAGCGACGGGGAAGAGGCGCAAGGGTAACAAGCGTCGAAACATTCGTTGCGCAGGCGTTCCATTCGTTACGCGGGGCGAGGTCGCGGCGGCCAAAACGGCCGGCCAACCGCTCAGCCGTGCGCGGGGGGCGTGTCGTACCCGTTCGGATTGCCCTGCTGCCAGCGCCAGCTGTCGGCGCACATCTGGTCGAGCCCGCGCTGGGCACGCCAGCCCAGCGTGGCCTCCGCGCGCGATGGATCACCCCAGTAGGCGGGCACGTCGCCCGGCCGGCGCGGCCCGAACTCGTGGGCCAACGCGCGCCCGCTCGCGCGCTCGAAGGCGTGCACCACTTCCAGCACCGACGCGCCGCGGCCCGTGCCGAGGTTCAGGGTGACCAGCCCGGCCTCGCGCTCGGCGCGCCGCAGCGCCGCGACGTGTCCTTCGGCGAGGTCCATCACGTGCACATAGTCGCGCACGCCGGTGCCGTCGGGCGTCGGGTAGTCATTGCCGTGAATCATGAGCTTGTCGCGCCGCCCCACGGCCACTTGGCACACGAAAGGCATCAGGTTGTTCGGCTTGCCTTGCGGATGCTCGCCGATCAGGCCGCTCTCGTGCGCACCCACGGGATTGAAGTAGCGCAGCAGCGCGATGCGCCAGCCGGGCTCGGCCTGGTGCAGGTCGATCAGCGCCTCTTCCACCATGCGCTTGGAGCGTCCGTACGGATTGGCCGGCCTGCATGCGGCGTCCTCGGGAATCGGCGACTGGTCGGGCTCGCCGTAGACCGTGGCCGACGACGAGAAGACCAGTGTCCGCACGCCGGCCTGCCGCATCGCCGCGGCGAGCACGAGGCTGCCGTGCACGTTGTTGTCGTAGTAGGTGAGCGGGTCGGCGACCGAGTCGCCCACGGCCTTGAGGCCGGCGAAGTGCACCACGGCCGAGAACTCGCCGTTGGCCAGCACCCGGTCCAGCAGCGCGCGGTCGCGCACGTCTCCCTCGATGAGTTCCGGTCGAGTGCCCGTGATGCGCTGCAGCCGGTCGAGCACGCGGACGTCGCTGTTGCCCAGGTTGTCGAGGATCACCGGCACGTACCCGGCCGCAGCGAGCGCCACGCAGGTGTGGCTGCCGATGAAACCCGCGCCGCCGGTGACCAGAACGTTGTGGGAGTGAGCCATGAGAGCCTTCTACGGGATGGAGGCGCCGATTCTCTACGAGCTTTCCCCGAGCCGGTTGGCGCGCGCTCACTGCGCGACCGTGTGCGAGAATCAATTGATTACATGTTTGCCGTGCGCCCATGCAAAACGAAGAGACAAGCCACCCGGGCGTCGATGCCCCCGCCGAGACGCTCACGACCACCGCCGGCGCCACCACTGCACCGGTGCGCAAGCGTCCCAAGCCCGGCGAGCGGCGCGTGCAGATCCTGCAGGCGCTCGCGGCCATGCTCGAGCAGCCCGGCGCCGAACGCGTGACCACGGCAGCACTGGCGGCGCGGCTCGACGTCAGCGAGGCGGCGTTGTACCGCCACTTCGCGAGCAAGGCGCAGATGTTCGAAGGCCTGATCGACTTCATCGAGCAGAGCGTCTTCACGCTGGTCAACCAGGTGCTCGAGCGCGAGGGCGTTCCGGGCGCGCACCAGGCCGCGCGCATCCTCACGCTGCTGGTGCAGTTTGCCGAGCGCAATCCGGGCATGACGCGCGTCATGGTCGGCGACGCGCTGGTGTTCGAGAACGAGCGGCTGCAGCAGCGCATGAACCAGTTCT
>CAMLCW010000015.1 GCA_946478645.1 uncultured Variovorax sp. | reverse complement strand
CGCGGCGGTGTTGAGCTTCGCCCGGGTGGGCTCCGTGGCGACCCAGGGCTTGGTGACGCCCGGTGCCGGCGGCAGGTCGACGACCTGGACGAGGCCGTGCCCGTCCTCGCCCCGGGGCGGCGCGACCGGCACGGAGGTGGGCCGGGTCGCGCAGGTGCCCTGGGGGCGCGCGGTCGGCCACCTGGTGCTCGCCGTGGGGGTCGATGGCGCGCCGCACCTCGCGCTGGTGCCGTGCCGCGGGCTGCCTTGGGTGCACGACTGCAACCTGGCGCGCGAGCCGCGCGACAGCCTCGCACTGGAGAACGTCGAAGCCGCGGCGGTGGTGCCCTGGCCTGGCGATGGCGCGGGGTCCCTCGGCCTGCGCCAGCACGGCGCGATGCTGCGCAGCGCGCAGATGGCGGGTGCCGTCACGCGCATGCTGCAGCAGAGCGCGCAGTACGCGACCGAGCGCAAGCAGTTCGGCCGCGCGATCGGGGATTTCCAGGCCATCCAGCAGCAGCTTGCGGTGCTGGCCTGCCACGCGGCCGCCGCGCAGGCGGGCGCCGCCTTCGCATTCGAGCAGGCCGGGCAGCCCGGCGCGGCGCTGGCCGTGGCCTCGGCCAAGGCGCTATCCGGCCATGCCGCGGGCGAGGCCAGCGGCATTGCGCACGCGACGCACGGCGCCATCGGCTTTACCTACGAGCACACGCTGCACTTCGCCACGCGGCGGCTCTGGTCGTGGCGCAGCGAGTTCGGCCATCACGGCTGGTGGTCGATGCGCATCGGCCAGGCGGTTCGCCGCGGCGATGCGCCGTTCTGGCACATGGTGACCGAAGGCACCTTTGAACTTGCAAGCACCTGGGAGGCGGCATGAGCGATTTCCTGCTCTACGAAGAAAACGACGGCATCGTCATGCTGACGATGAACCGACCCGACGAGCGCAATGCGCTCTCCGAAGAACCGCAGATGCTGGAGTTCGTGCGCATGTGCGAGCGCCTGCAGCGCGACAAGCGCATCAAGGTCGTGGTGCTGACCGGTGCGGGCTCGGCTTTTTCGGCCGGCGGCAACATCAAGCACATGCGCGACAAGAAGAGCTTTTCGGCAGGATCGCCGATGGACATCCGTGACGCCTACCGCGCCGGCATCCAGCAGATTCCGCTGGCGCTGTACGAGCTGGACGTGCCCACCATTGCCGCGGTGAACGGGCCGGCCATCGGCGCGGGCATGGACCTCTCGTGCATGTGCGACGTGCGGATCGCCTCCGACCGGGCGCGCTTCGCAAGCAGCTTCGTGAAGCTCGGCATCGTGCCGGCCGACGGCGGCGCATGGCTGCTTTCGCGCACCGTCGGGCCGGCCAAGGCGCTGGAGCTCATGCTCACCGGCGAGACCTTCGACGCGCAGGCCGCACTGACGATGCAGCTCGTGAGCAAGGTGGTCCCGCACGAGATGCTGATGGAAGAGGCCATGGCGATGGCGCGCGGCATCGCGGCGCACCCGCCGCTCACGCTGCGGCTGTCCAAGCGGCTGCTTCGCGAGAGCCAGGGCGTGAGCCTGGCCACGTCGCTGGAGATCGCGGCCGCCTACCAGGCGCTGGCGCATTACACGGCCGACCACGACGAAGCAGTGGCCGCCTTCATCGAAAAGCGCAGCCCCCGCTTCACGGGCCGCTAGCAGGGCGAGCGAGCGCCCCGGTGCGCGCACGGCAGACGGATTCGACAACACAACAGGAGACAGGCATGAAGAGACTCTTTGCGGCCCTGGCGGCCACCGCGGCATTCGCCGTCCCGCTCGCGGGTGCGCACGCCGAGACATGGACGGCCTACACCTACGGTCCGTCCGACACGATGACCACGACCAAGGGGCTCAAGACCATCCTCGACCGCATCAGCCAGGAGGCCGGGGGCGACCTTAAATTCCGCCTGCGCCTGGGTGGCTCGCTGCCGATCCAGGCCAGCAACATCACGCAGGCGGTGGGCAATGGATCGATCCAGTTCGCGGAGGACGGCTTCTTCCTCGGCAACGTGAAGGTGTCGAACATCCTGCGCCTGCCGATGCTGCTGCGCACGCCCGAGGAGTACGCGCTGGCCGCGAGGACGCTGCAGCCCTACATCGACAAGGAATTCGAGAAACAGGGCGTGGTCGTGCTCGGACGCTATATCTATCCGCACCAGACCGCCTACTCGGCCAAGCCGCTGGCGCAGCTGTCGGACTTCAGCCAGCAGAAGATACGCGTGACCTCGGCGGAGCAGTCGGAGATCATCTCGCGCTTCGGTGGCATCCCTGTGTCGATGGGCACGCCGGAGGTGGCATCGGCGCTGCAGTCGGGCGCCATCGACGGGGCGCTCACGGCCAATTCGGGCGGCGGGCGGCTGTGGCGCGAATCGTTCCGCGCCAACTACCGCTTTCCGGTCAACTACTTCGACGGCTTGTACATCGTCAACAAGGCGCGCTTCGAGAAGCTGCCGCCGCAAACGCAGCAGAAGATCCGCAAGATCGTCGAAGAGGTCGCGCCGCAGACCACGCGCAACCTGTTCGCCGAAGAGGCGGCGCTCGGCGCCACCTTCGCCGAGGCGGGCATGAAGATCACCGAGGCCAGGCAGGCCGACATCGACAAGGCCACCGAGATGATCCGCCCCTACTGGGACCAATGGGGCGCGCAGCAGGGGCCGGAAGTGGCGGAGGCGCTCAAGAAGGTCCGTGCGGCCCTCGGCCGCTGAAAGGAAAGGCATGCAAGCTCCCCACGTTCCCGCCGGGCCGGTGCACCGCGCCGTGCACACGCTGCTGCGGCTGGAGCAGGGCCTGATCGAGATCCTCGTGGTCGCGATGGCGCTGCTGATCTTCGCCGAGGTCGTGTGCCGCAACCTGCTGGGCTTTTCGCTCATGGTGACCGACGAGATCGCCGGCTACCTGCTGGTGGCGCTGGTGTTCCTCGGCATGCCGGTGGCCCTGGCGCAGGGCGCGCTGTTTCGCGTCGAGCTGGTGCTGCACCGGGTCGGTCCAAAGGCGCGTGCCTGGCTGGAGCTCACCTTCAACCTGCTGTCGATCGCGCTCGCGCTGGTGCTGCTCTGGCAGCTGTGCCTTTTCGTCGCCGACTCGTGGCAGCGCGGCGTTCGGGCGCCTACGGTGCTTGCCACGCCCCTGTACCTGCCGCAATCGCTGATGGTGGTGGGCATGGCCACGTTGGCGTGCGTGCTGCTGGTGCACATCGCGCGCGACCTGCGGGTCATCTTTCGCGGAGGGCCGAATGAGTGAACTGGCACAGATGGCCGGCGTGGCGGTGCTTTTCGTCGTCCTGCTGGTGGCGGGCATGTGGATTCCGTTCGCCATCGCGCTGACCTCGGCGCTCTACATCCTCATGGCCAGTGGCTGGTCGGGGCTGCAGGGGGTCGGGCTGGTCTCGTGGGGCAGCACCTACAGCTTCACATTGACCGCGATCCCGCTGTTCGTGCTGATGGCCGAGCTGATGCTCGAAGGCGGGCTGAGCCAGCGCGTCTACCGCGGCATGAGCCACCTGGTGCGCGGACTGCCCGGTGGGCTGCTGCAGACCAACGTGGCGGGCTGCGCGGCTTTCTCGGCGATCAGCGGGTCGTCGGTGGCCACGGCGGCTGCGATCGGTTCCATCGCCATTCCGCAGTTGCAGCGGCGCGGCTACGACAACGCGCTCGCCGCGGGCACGCTGGTGGCCGGTGGCACGCTCGGCATCCTCATTCCGCCGAGCATCGCCTTCATCATCTACGGCACCTTCACCGACACCTCCATCGCCAGGCTGTTCATGGCTGGCGTGGTGCCGGGCCTTCTGTTGTGCGGGCTGTTCATGGCGTATGTGGCGGTGCGCTGCCTCCTCAATCCGGCACTCTCACCGCGCCAGCCGAAGGGCGAGGCCGAGGCTGTGTCTTCGCGCCAGCTGGCCGGCGACGTGCTGCCGTTCCTGCTCTTGATCGTGCTGGTGCTCGGCGGGCTCTACCTCGGCTTCACCACGCCGACGGAAGCGGCGGGCGTGGGTGCGGTGCTGGCCTTCGCGATCGCCAAGGTGTTCGGGGTGCTGGGCTGGGCGCAGTTCCGCGGCGCGCTGGTGAAGACGGTGATGGTCAGCGGGACGATCCTGTTCATCGTCTATGCCGCCTATCTCTTCTCCTATGCGATCGGCATGGTGGGCGTGACCGACGAACTGGCCGGCGGCCTTTCGAGACTGGGCCTGTCGCGCATCGAGTTCCTGCTGTTGATCGTGGTGTTCTACACCCTGCTGGGCATGCTGATGGACAGCATCGGCATGATGGTGATCACCATTCCGCTGCTCTATCCGATCGTGCTGAGCTACGGCTTCGATCCGGTGTGGTTCGGCGTGCTGCTGGTGGTGCTGATCGAACTCGGCCAGGTCACGCCGCCGACCGGGCTCAACCTGTTCGTGGTGAAGAGCGTGTCGGGCTTCAGGCTGGGCGAGATCATCCGCGGGAGCATCCCGTTCTGCCTGCTGTTCTACGTGCTCATCGCGCTGCTCTACATGTTTCCCCAGCTTGCGCTGTGGATGTCGCAGGGCTTGAAGTAGGAGGCGCCGCCATGTTCTGCGCGCCACCCGTCCTGCAGGCCGATATCGTCGCGACGCTGCCCGGGCCGATGCGCAAGCAGGGCCAGTCGGCGCCCTGGCTGCAGGTGCAGCAGCGCGGCCGGCAGGCCCACAGCTTCATCGAAGGGCCGGTGTTCGACGAGGCCGGCCGGCTGCTGTTTACCGACATTCCCTACGGGCGCGTCTTTCGCCTGGACGCCGAAGGGCGCATCGCGTTGGTGTTCGAGTACGACGGCGAGCCCAACGGCATGAAGCTGCTCGGGCCCGGGCAGCTGCTCATTGCCGACCACCGGCACGGCATCATGCGGCTCGACCTCGCGCGCGGGCGCATCGAGGCGTTCTGCGATCGCCCGCTGCTTGAGCGCTTCAAGGGCGTGAACGACCTGCACCTGGCCGAGGACGGAACGCTGTATTTCACCGACCAGGGCCAGACCGGGCTGCAGGACCCGAGCGGCCGCGTCTACCGGCTCGATCCCGAAGGCCGGCTGCAGTGCCTGATGCACAACGTACCCAGCCCCAACGGCGTTGTGCTGGAGCCCTCGGGTGCGGCGCTGCTGGTGGCGGCCACGCGCGCCAACCAGGTCTGGCGCCTGCCGCTGCTGCGCACCGGCGAGGTGTCCAAGGCCGGCGTGTTCATCAATCTCTCGGGCGGCGTGGGCCCGGACGGCCTGGCCATCGGCCCGGAGGGCTGCCTGGCTGTGTGCCACCCGGGCCTGGCCACGGTGTGGATCTTCTCGCCGCACGGCGAGCCGCTGTGGCGCATCGTCTCGCCGGTAGGCCGCATGACCACCAACTGCGCTTTCGGCGGACCCGGCGGCCGCACGCTCTACATCACCGAATCGGACACCGGAACCATCGTGTCCGCCACCTTGCCGGCGCCTGCCGGTGAATAGCCATCCCCACGCATCCAGGAGCCTCATCCATGATTGCCGAGAAAGTGCTTCAACATCCGTGCCGTGTGCTGACCGAGGCGCAGCGCCTGCAGTTCTTCCGCGACGGTTATCTGGTCATCGAGAACTATGTGCCCGAGGCGTGGCTGGAGCGGCTTCGCACCGCAACGGCCGAGCTTGTCGACCAGAGCCGCAGCCGCAGCGAAACCGACACGACCTTCATCCTCGAGGAAGGGCACAGTGCCGAGACGCCGCGCCTGCACCGCGTGAGCAGCCCGCAGGACCAGCATCCGGAAATGTGGGCATTCATGCGCGACGCGGTGATGACCGACCTTGTGGCCGATGTGGTCGGCCCCGACGTCAAGTTCCACCATGCCAAGCTCAACGTGAAGTCCGGCAAGGGCAGCGGCGGCTTCGACTGGCACCAGGACATCCCGGCCTGGCCGCACACCGACTACAGCCCGGTGACCGTGGGGGTCTACATCAACGGCTGCCGCCCCGACCAGGGACCGCTGTCGTTCCTGCCGGGCACGCACAGCGGCCCGCTCTACAGCATGTACGACGACGACGGAAATTTCGTGGTGCGCATTCGCGAGGAAGACCTTGCCTGGGTGAGCGAGGACATGGTGGCGCGCCCGACCGGCGGGCCCGGCACCACAGTGCTGCTGAACTGCCGCACCATCCACGGCTCGAGCCCCAACCGCTCGGCCGATCCGCGCCTGCTGCTGCTGCCCGTGTATTCGTCGGCCGACTGCTTTCCCTATACGCCGAGCCCGATCCCCAGCGTGCACCAGGGCGACATCGTGCGCGGCAAGCCGGCCCGGTACGCCAGCTTCGACCCGCGTGCATGCGAGCTGCCGCCCGACTGGCGCGGTGGTTACAAGACGGTGTGGCAGCACAAGAACAAGGGCGACAACGGCGCGTCCGCCGCGGCGGGCCGTGGCATGTGATGGCAGGCAGGCGGTCGTGCACCGCGCCAGGCTTGATCGGGGCAGGGGATGGCTTCGAGCGTGTTGCCGACCCAGGAAATGTCACGGTTCGGTCGACGTGGGCGCCCAGCCCATGCCGCGCGCCCAGCTCTCGATCGAGTCTTCGGTGTCGCGCCCCTCGCGCATCAGCCACTCGCTGAAGGCGCTGACCGCGGACGGCCGGCGGCCTGTCAGCGGCACGTTGGCGAAGTACTGGCGCTGCATCGCCGCCTGCATGCCGAACGGCGCGCACAGGCGCCCGGCCACGATGTCGTCCACCACGAGGAAGAGCGGCACCAGCACCACGCCCAGGCCCTCGGCCGCGGCCTGCAGCGCGAAGTACATCTGCTCGAAGTGCAGCATGTTGGCGCCCTGCAGATCCTTCGCGCCCATTGCCGCGAGCCAGTCGGGCCAGCCGTAGGGCTCGGTCGCATAGCAGATCAGCGTGTGGCTGCGCAGGTCGTCCGGCCGGCGCAGGCCTTGCTCGAGCAGGTCGGTGTGGCAGACCGGCACGATCATCTCGGTCATGAACGGCTCCGAGCGGCATCCCGGCAGCGGCGCATGCGCGCCGCGAATCGCGATGTCATAGCCGTTTTCCTGAAAGTTCACCGGCGCCAGCGAGGTGGTGAGGCGCACTTCCACGTCGGGGTGCAGCCGCTGGAAGCCGGACAGGCGCGCGATCAGCCAGCGCATGGTGAAGGTGGGCGGGGCGTTCACGCTCAACGAGGTCGGCGCGTCTTGCTGCGCGAACTGCATCGACGCGACCGCGAGCCGGTCGAGCATCGAGGTGAGTTCGGCGGCGTACCGGCGGCCCGCGTCGGTCAGCGCGAGCTGCGACGCCGAACGCCTGAACAGCGCGCTGCCGAGCCATTCCTCGAGCAGCGCCACCTGCCGGCTCACGGCGCCATGGGTCACGTGTAGCTCTTCGGCAGCCTTGGTGAAACTCACATGGCGTGCGGCGGCCTCGAAAGACCGAACGGCATTGAGTGGCGGAAGTTTGCGCGTCATATAGAGCCCGGATGGTGCCTTGCCTCGCAAGGAATCGAGCGTGAGCTTAGATCACGCTGGCCCTGTTTTTCTCGTTTGTTCGATCGTGCTTGCCGGGCTGAAACTTCCGCGCTTCGAAGGCCGCTGCGACCGCAGCCGCCCGGATCTACAGGAGCCAGGATTTGACGCAGAGTTTGAAGGCGCACGGCGTGCGGTGGGCATCGTGAAGGCGGCCCCGTTCGACTATGTGCGCGCCGAGTCGGTGGACCACGTGCTGGAATGCCTCGCGCAACACGGCATGGACGCCAAGGCCATCGCGGGCGGGCAGAGCCTGGTGCCGATGATGGCGATGCGGCTGGCCCGCCCCGCGGTGCTGGTCGACATCAACTGCCTTGCCGCGCTGAGGCAGGTGGCGATCGAGCGCCACCGCGTGGTCATCGGCGCCACGCGGCGGCAGCGCGACATCGAAGACGATACCGCGCTCGAGGCCGCGTTGCCGCTGGTGCGTCAGGCGCTGCGCTGGGTGGGCCATGTGCAGACGCGCAACCGCGGCACCGTGGGCGGCAGCCTGGTGCATGCCGACCCCTCGGCCGAGCTGCCGCTGGCGGCCATGGTGCTGGGCGCGACCTTGCGGCTTCGCAGCCAGGACGGCGGCGAGCGCACGCTCGGTGCCGGCGAATTCTTCCTCGGGCCCATGTTCACGGCCACCGGCGAGACCGAATGCTTGGTCGAGACCGAATGGCCGGTGTGGGAAGGCCCGGGTGTGGTCAGTGCCTTCGACGAAACCGCCATGCGCAGCGGCGACTTCGCGATGGCATCGGCGGCCTGCCAGCTGCAGCTCGATGCCGATGGCCTCTGCCGGCGTGCGGCCTTCGGGCTTGGCGGCGTCGACGGCACGCCGCTCGCGTTTCCCGAGCTTGCCGCGCAGCTCGTCGGCCGCCGCATCGACGCGGCGCTGGCGCGCGAGGTCGCGCAGGCCGCTGCCGCCAAGGCGGAGCCCGGCTCCGACCTGCACGCCGACGCCGACTACCGGCGCCACCTGGGCGCCGTGCTGCTCGCACGCACGCTGCTGCGCGCCGCCTCGGGCGCTGCCGCCATCGCGGCGTAGCCCTGCAACCCATCTCAGCGAAAGAGCCGCTATGACTCCCACCCCCGTCACCGTCCAGATCAAGGTCAACGGTATCGTGCAGCCCCGCACGGTCGAGCCGCGCACCACGCTGGTCGACTTCCTGCGCGACCACCTCGGCCTCACCGGCACGCACGTCGGCTGCGAGCACGGCATCTGCGGCGCCTGCTCGGTGCTGCTCGACGGCGACCCGGTGCGCGCCTGCTGCATGTTCGCGGTGCAGGCCGATGGCCGCACGGTCACCACCGTCGAGGGCCTTGCGCCGCAGCGCGGCTGCCTCTCGAAGATCCAGGACGCGTTCTGCGAAACGCATGCGCTGCAGTGCGGCTACTGCACGCCGGGCATGCTGGTCGCCTGCCACGCACTGGTCGAGAAGAACCCTGCGCCCGACGAGGCGCAGATCCGCGATGCGATCGGCGGCAACCTGTGCCGCTGCACCGGCTACCAGCAGATCGTCGATGCCGTGAAGCTCGCGACGCAGCCGGGCTATGAAGTCAAGGCCACGTCCGCCGCGCAGGCCCGGCAGCAGGCGAAGCAGGTCGGCCACACGCATTTCCGGGACGGTACCCATGCCTGAGCCGAAGCACGCCGCCTACCAGGCCTTCAAGTACATCGGCCGCCACCGGCGCGCGGTCGAGCACCGCCGCTTCGTGGTGGGGCAGGGCCGCTATGCCGCCGACGTGGTGCCGGCCGGCCTGCTGCACGTGGCGATCGTCGCGAGCCCCTACGCCAGCGCCCGCATCGTGTCGATCGACACCGCCGCGGCGCTCGCGATGCCGGGCGTGCACGCGGTGCTCACCGGCGACGAGCTCACGCCAGAGCTCGAGCCGATGATGCCCGGCGTCGACGCGCCGCAGGTCACGCGCTATCCGCTCGCGCGAGGCGTGGTGCGCTACGCCGGCGAATGGGTGGTTGCTGTGGTCGCCGAAACCCGCGCGCTGGCCGAGGACGCGAGCGAGCTCGTGATGGTCGACTACGAACCCACGCCGCACGTGGTCGACCCCGAGGCCGCCATGCAGCCGGACGCGCCGCAGGTCCATCCCTCGCACGGCTCGAACGTGATCTGGCAGCGCAAGTTCACCTGGGGCCCGGTGGACGACCATTTCTCTGCGGCGCCGCATGCGCTGAGCTACCGCGTGCGCTGGGCCCGCAGCTCGACCGTGCCGATCGAGACCTTCGTGGCCACCTGCGCCTGGAACGACGCGACGCAGATCCTCGACGTGTGGGCCTCGATCCAGATGCCCAAGTACCCCGACCTGCTCGCCAAGTGCCTGCGCCTGCCGGGCAACGGCGTGCGCGTGCACTACGACGTGGACGTGGGCGGCAGCTATGGCGTGAAGCGCGGACTCAAGCACACCATCCTCGTGGGCTACCTGGCCATGAAGCTGGGCCGCCCGGTGCGCTTTCTCGAGGACCGGCTCGAGAACATGCGCGGCGGCGACATGCAGGGCCCCGACCGCATCTTCGACGTGACGCTGGCTTTCGAGGGGGACGGCACCATCCGCTCGATGCGCATGCGCGCCATCGACGACATCGGCGCCTATTCGGGCCGCTCGCCGCTGCAGCTGGGCAAGCCGGTGGGCGCGATCGTGGGGCCGTACCGCATCGCGAGCGTGGAATACGACGCGGTCTCGGTGCTCACCCACAAGACGCCGCAGGAGGCGGTGCGCGGCTTCGGCCAGGCGCCCACCAACTACGCCATCGAGACCGGGATCGACAAGGTGGCGCGTTACCTCGGCATGGACCGCATCGAGATTCGCCGCCGCAACCTGATCGGGCACGACGAGTTTCCCTACCTCATTCCAAGTGGCACGCACTACGACTCGGGCGACTACGAGGCGGTGATGGACAAAGCGCTCGACGCCGCGCCCTACGACGCGATCGTGCGCGAACGCGATGCGCTGCGCGCGCGAGGACTGCTGGCGGGCATCGGCATCTCGACCTGCCTGGAGCCTTCGGGCGGCAACTCGGCTTTCGAGCCGCTCTTCAATCCCAAGAACAAGACCACCACCTGGATGGACTCGTGCCTGATCCGCATCGACCTGAACGGCGCGGTCACGGCGATGATGGGCACGTCGACCTCGGGCCAGGCGCACGAGACGCTCGTGTCCACGGTGGTGGGCGAGGTGCTGGAGCGCGAACCCGACGGCATCCGCGTGCTGCATGCCGATTCGCTCAACGCTTTGCCTTCCAACAGCCCGGTCGGCAGCCGCATGGCGATCATGCTCGGCGGCGCGGCGGCCGGCGCGGCGAAGATCCTGCGCCAGAAGCTGCTGGCCATCGCGTCGCACAACCTGGGCGTGCCCGTCGACGCACTGGTGTATGCGGGCGGCGACGTCGCGGTGCAGGGCGAGCCCGCGCGCAGGCTCGGCTGGGATGCGCTGGTCCAGATCGCCCACCGCCATTACCACCAGATGCCCGACGGCATGGAGCCCGGGCTGCAGGAGAAGTTCTGCTGGGAGGTGCCCACCGGCGGGCAACTGCCGACCGAGGACGGGCGCATCCAGATGTACCCGTGCCACTCGTTCGAATCGCACGTCACGCTCGCGAGCATCGACCCCGAGACCGGCAAGACCACGCTGCATCGCTATGTGGTCGGCCACGATTGCGGCGTGATGATCAGCCCCGACGTGGTCCACGGCATGACCTATGGCGGCGTGGCCCACGGGCTGGGCGCGGCGCTGATGGAGAAGTTCGCCTTCTCCGAGGAAGGGCAGCTGCTGTCGGGCACCTTCATGGACTACCTGATCCCCAGCTCGGAAGAGGTGCCCGCGATCACGATCGTCGACCATTGCACGCCGTCGCCGCTCACCGTGTTCGGCCAGAAGGGCTCGGGCGAGGCCGGCTACCTCGGCAGCCCCGCCGCCATCGCGAGCGCCATCAACGACGCGCTCGCGCCGGCCGGCGCCTCGATCGACGCGCTGCCCATGACGCCGCAGGCCGTGTGGCGCGCGCTGCAGAACCCCGTTGCACCGAAGGTCCACCCATGAACACGACGAACCGAGCCGGCGACATCGCCTTTCAGACGCAGGGCGATGCGCGCGCCACACCCGTGGTGCTGGCGCACTCGATCCTTTCTTCCGGCGCCATGTGGGCCACGCAGGCGCGCATGCTGGCCGAGCGCGGCTACCGCGCCATCTGCATCGACGCGCGCGGCCATGGTGGCTCGGCCGCAACGCCGGCGCCCTACACGATGGACCAGCTGGCAGCCGACACCGTGGCCGTGCTCGATGCGCTCGCGATCCCGCGCGCGCATTACGTCGGGCTCTCGCTGGGCGGCATGAGCGGGATCGGACTCGGGCTGGGCCACGCCGACCGGCTGCTCAGCCTGTGCCTGTGCGACATGCGCGCCGACACGCCCCCGGTCGCCGCCGCGCCATGGGACGAGCGCATGGCCATCGCGCGCGCGGCCGGGAGCTGTGCGCCGCTGGCCGCGCCGACGCTGGAGCGCTGGTTCGGCCGCGCCTTCCTCGATGCGAACCCCGAGATTGCACGCCGGCTGCACGACGTGGCCTGCGCCACCTCGGTCGAGGGCTTCGCGGGATGTGCGCAGGCGATCCAGCAGATGGACTACCTCGCGGCGGTCGACCGCATCCGCGTGCCGACCACGCTCCTGGTGGGCGCGCGCGACGGCGTGCTGCCCGAAGCGATGCGCGACCTGTCGAAGCGCATTCCCGGCGCGGTGTTCGAGCAGATCGACGACGCCGGGCACCTGCCCAACGTCGAGCGGCCCGACGCCTTCGACGCAGCGCTGCTGCGCCACCTTGCGCGCGTGGCCGCGTAGCCGCCCTTCCAGATTTCATCCCCAAGGAGACACACTTCATGCATCCGCAACTCAAGATCGAACAAGACGGCCGCCTGCTGCGCATCACGCTGAACCGCACCGAGGACAACGGCGTCTCGGACAGCATGGCCTCGGCCTTCTCGGAAGCGCTGTTGAACGCGCACACCACCTCGGACGCCGTGCTGCTGCGCAGCGCCGGCCCCGACTTCTGCACCGGCCGCGTGCGCGACGCCGGTCCCACGCCGGCCGCCACCGAGGCCTACGCGCGGCGCGACGAATACGACGGCATCTTCGGCAGCTACCAGGCCATGCGCGGCGCCAGGGTGCCGGTGGTCGGCGTGATCGAGGGCCGCTGCATGGGCTTTGGCACCGCGATCGCATCGCTGTGCGACGTGAGCTTCGCGAGCGACGCCGCCACCTTCAACATCCCCGAGATCGGCCACAACGTGATGCCGACGATGGTGATGTCGGCGGTGTACGACCGCATGAACCGCAACGCCATCTTGTGGATGGCCTATTCGACCGACTTCATCGATGCCCAGCGCGCGATGGCCTATGGCATCGTGAGCCAGGTGGTGGCGGCCGGCAGGCTCGACGAGGAGGTCGAGCGCTTCTGCCAGGTGCTGCTGAGCCGGCCGCGCCCCGCGATCCTCGGCTTGAAGGAGTACCTGCGCGTGGCGCCGCGCATGGACGAGCAGGGCGCGATCGACTACGCGCGCAGCCTCCATTCGATGGTGAACACCTCGGCCGCGATGAAGAAGAAGAGTCACTGAGCGCACGCCATGGAAATCAACGGCAGCCAAAGCATCGGCGCACCGCGCCAGAAGGTGTGGGACGCGCTCAACGATCCGGCCGTGCTCAGGCAGTGCCTGCCCGGCTGCGAGTCGGTGGAGCGCGTGAGCCCAGAGGAATTCAGCGTGGTCATGGCCGCGGCCATCGGGCCGCTGCGCGCGCGCTTCAACGGCAAGCTGCGCATGACGCAGGCCGAGCCGCCCAAGTCGTGCGTGATGGTGTTCGAAGGGCAGGGCGGCGCGGTGGGCTTCGGCAAGGGCACGTCGTCGGTCGCGCTCACGGAGACCGCCGACGGCACCACGCTCGCCTACACCGCCAATGCACAGGTCGGCGGCAAGCTCGCGCAGGTCGGATCGCGGCTGATCGACAGCGTGGCGCGCAAGATGGCCGACGACTTCTTCAATGCCTTGCGCCGTCAGCTCGTGCCCACCGCCGAGGCGGTGCCGGCATCGAAGCCATCGGCGGCGACCTCTCGATCGCAGGCCGACCCTGCGATCGCCAGCATCGAGCCGCCCGCATTGCCCACGACGCCGCAGCCCGCGGCAGCAAGCCCATCCGGTCCCGCGATGGTGCCCGGCTGGTGGCTTGCCGTCGCCATGGCGCTGGGCGCGGCTGCATCGCTGGCCGGCGTCGTGCTCGCCCGGTAAGCCGTCCGCAGGCCTTCATCCAGAAAAAGGAGACATCTCAATGACATTCCCAACGCATCCGCGGCTGCGCCGCCGCACCCTGCTCGCGGCCGGCATGGCCGCCGGCGCCGCCGCCACGACCGGTGGCTTTGCCGTTGCCCAGCCGGGCGACCCGAAGGTCGTGAAGATCGTGGTCGGCTTCCCGCCCGGGCAGGCGACCGACATCGTGGCGCGCCTCATGGCTGACCAGATGAAGGCGGTGACGGGCAACAACTACATCGTCGACAACAAGCCGGGGCAGGGCGGCAGCATCGGCCTTGGCCAGCTTGCCAAGGCGCCCGCCGACGGCAGCGTGATGATGCTCGCGCACATGTCGGCGCTCGCAACCAATCCGTTCATGTACAAGAGCGTGCCCTACGAGACGCTGAAGAGCTTTGCGCCCGTCGGCCTCGTGGGCGACCTGCCGTTCGTGCTGGTCTGCCATCCGTCGATGCCGTTCAAGGACGTGCGCGGGCTCATCGAATACGCAAAAGCCAACCCGGGCAAGCTCAACAACGCATCGTCGGGCAACGGCACGGTGTCGCACCTCGCGATGGAAGAGTTCAAGCGCCGCGTGGGCATCGACATCGTGCACATCCCCTACAAGGGCAGCGCGCCGGGGCTGACCGACGTGGTTGCGGGGAACGTCGCGCTCGCGCTCGAGACTGCCGCCGGCGTGCAGCCCTTCGTGGCGGGCGGCAAGCTGCGCGCCCTGGGCGCGGGCACCACCCAGCGCCTGGCGGGCGTGCTCGACGTGCCGACCCTGCAGGAGCAGGGCATCGCCAACTTCAACGCCGTGACCTGGCTGATGCTGCTCTATCCCGCGGGCACCCCGCGCGACGTGGTGACCGCCACGCATGCGGCGATGACCAAGGCCATGCGCACGCCGCAGGTCGAACAGCGCCTGCGCGTCGTCGGCGCGCTGCCGCGCTACAGCAAGAGCCCCGAGGAGGCCGACGCCTACATGCGCAGCGAATACGCGCACTGGGGCGAGATCGTGCGGCGCAGCGGCATCAGGCTCGACTAGGCCTGATCCGATCCCGGCCGCCAGAGGCATCCTGAGGTCCGTCTCGCGCGATTAATCAAATCCTAAACAGCAAAAAAAGTTATTAACCCACGGCCTCCAGCATCGAGTCCTGCCAGCAAAGACATGTCGTCCGAGCGCGCATCGAACTGGAGCCACCCGTGCCGAACCGCCAAATCCCGACTCCCCTGCCTTGCGTTGCGCCGCGCTCCATGCGTTGCGGCAAGACTTCGGCGTGAGCGCTGCTGCGATGTTCGCGCGCGGCCCGAGAGCCACGGCGGTGGCAGCCCTCATTGCAGGCGCCCTGGTCGCAAGCGGCTGCGCGACGCAGCCGGACTACCGGCCTCCGGCGCTTGCCGCACCGGCGGCATGGTCGGCGGCGGTGCCGCTTCCCGATGCGGCGGCCGCATTCCCCGGCGATCGTTGGTGGACGCTGCTCGACGACAGCGCCATCAATGAACTGGTCGACCATGCGATGGCCGACAGCCCGTCGGTGGCGCAGGCCGTGGCGCGCGTCGATGAAGCGCGCGCCAGCCTCGGCAGCGACGCGGCGCAGCGCCTGCCGGCGATCTCGCTGGACGGCACGGCGACGCGGGCCCGCAGCCTCGGCACGAGCGCGGAAACTTCCGCCACCACGCTCGAGACCACGGCCTCCGCAGGGCTCGGCCTGAGCTGGGAGATCGATCTCTTTGGCCGCGTCCGAAAGTCGGTCGAGGCGGCAAGGCATCGGCTGGATGCCCGCACGGCCGATGCCGCGGCCGCGCGGCTGAGCCTTGCGGCGCAGGTCGCGAACTCGGTGCTGGCACTGCGCGCCTGCGACTTCTCGCGCACCGTCGCGACCGAGGACATCCGTTCGCGTGAATCGGTGCTTGCGCTGACGCGCCGGCGCGTGGCGACAGGTTTCGTCGCGCCCGTCGACGAGGCGCGTGCGCAAAGCGGCCTTGCTGCCGTACGGACCAGCCTGGCGCTGCGCAATGAATCGTGCGTGCGCATCGTCAATGGCCTGTCGGCGCTCACCGGCCGCGACGCTGCGCAGGTTCGCAGCGCGGTCCCGGCCGCCGGCACGGCCGCGGTGATGCCGGCGGCACCGCCCGTGGCGCTGGCCCTGCCCGCGGCGGTGCTCGCCGCGCATCCTGCCGTCGTCGCGGCCGAACGGGAAGTGGCCGCGAGCTGGGAGCAGATCGCGGTCGCGCGGGCAGAAAGACTGCCGCGGTTCGACCTTGCGGCGGCCATCAGCGGGCAATGGCTTCGCGCGGGTGGCAGCACGCTCGACTTCACGACCTGGGCGCTGACGCCCACGTTGTCGGCGCCGCTCTTCGACGGGGGCGCCGGCGCCGCGCAGGTCGAGGGCGCACAGGCACGGCATCGGGCCGCGGCAGCCACGCTGCGCGCGGTGCTGCGCACGACGAGCCAGGAGGTGGAGAACGCCTTGGCCGCCGTCGCGTCCTCCCGCGAACGCATCGTGAGCACCCGTGAATCGACCGACGCCGCAGCGCGCACGCTGGCCGCCACCGAGGCGCAATGGCGCGCGGGCGCGGTGAGCCTGTTCGAGCTCGAAGACGCGCGGCGACAGCAATCCGCCGCGCAGGACAGCGCCATCACGGCAGCGCACGACGCCGCCCAGGCCTGGGTCGCGCTGGTGCGCGCGGCCGGGCCCACTGCCATCACCACCGAAAGCCATGCCCATGTTCTACCCCGACTATCAGCACGCTGAACCCCTCTCACGGATGTTGCCTTCCCGCGCGCGTTGGCGATCGCTGCGCCTGCCGCTGCTGGTGGCCGCCGCCGTCGTTGCCGCCGGTGCCGCGCTCGTCGCGGCACTGCCCAGAGCCGTGGCGACCACGCCGCCCGCGGCGTCGCCTGCGCTGACGGTCACCGTCGCGGCGGCACGGCAGGTCACCTGGCCTGCCGTGCTCGATGCCACGGGCACGATCGTGCCCTGGCAGGAAGCGATCGTCGGATCACAGGCGGAAGGCCTGCGCCTGACCGAGGTCAACGTGAACGTGGGCGATACGGTCAAGCGCGGCCAGGTGCTGGCACGCTACGACGACACCGGCCTGCGCGCCGAGGCCGCCCAGTTGCGCGCCGCGACCGTGCAGGCGCGCGCCACGGCGACCCAGGCCAACGCCAACGCGCAGCGCGCACTTGCGCTGCGCAGCAGCGGGGGCATCAGCGAACAGGAGGTCCAGCAGTACCTGACCCAGGCCGAGACCGCGCGTGCGCAGGTCGAGATCGCGCAGGCCCAGCTGGAAGCGAAGCAGGTCCAGTTGCGCCATGCCAATGTCCTCGCGCCGGACGACGGCGTGATCAGCGCGCGCAGTGCCTCGCTGGGTGCGGTGGGCGCGGGCAGCCAGGAGTTGTTTCGCCTGATCCGCCAGCGGCGGCTGGAATGGCGCGGCGAAGTCACTGCCATGCAGCTGCTGGACATCGTGGAAGGCCAGCGCGTCGAGCTCAGCCTGCCCGACGGCGGCAGCGCCACGGCGCGCGTTCGCCAGACCGCGCCCGCGCTGGACGCGCGTTCGCGCATGGGCATGGTGTATGCAGACATCACGCGCCCGGGAAGCACGCGTGCCGGCATGTATGCCGCCGGCCGCATCGTGCTCGCGCAGCGGCCCGCCATGGTCGTGCCCGCGGCCAGCGTGGTGATCCGCGATGGCCGCAGCTACGTCTTCAAGGTCCAGGAAGAGGGCGGCGCCGCGCACGTGGCCGCACAGGCCGTGACCCTCGGCCGGCGCCAGGGCGGCGAGGTCGAGATCATGGAAGCGCTGCGCGAGGGTGAGCGCGTGGTGGCCCAGGGCGCCGGGCTCCTGAGCGATGGCGACGTGGTCCGCATCGCACGGCCGGCGGCCGGCGCGCCGCTCGCCTCTGCCGACGTGGCGGCGCGGGGATGCGCATGAACTTCGCCACCTGGTCGCTGCGCAATCCCATTCCCGCGATCCTGATGTTCGTGCTGTTGTCGCTGGCCGGCCTGCGAGGGTTCCAGCAGCTGTCGATCCAGGCACTGCCCGACATGGAGCTGCCCGCCGTGAGCATCGTCCTCGCGCAACCCGGCGCGGCGCCGGCGCAGCTCGAGGTCGAGGTCGCGCGCAAGGTCGAGAACTCGCTGGCCACGGTCGGCCTGCTCAAGCACACGCGCACCTCGATCACCGAGGGCCGGGTCGAGATCCGCGCCGAGTTCGCGCTGGAGAAGCGCCTGTCGGACGCGCTCCTCGACACGAAGGATGCGGTCGACCGGATCCGGTCGGATCTGCCTGTCGACCTGCTGCAGCCGGCCGTGAGCGCGGTGACCGTGGGCGGCGGGCCGATCCTCACCTACGCCATCGCCTCCACGCGCATGAGCGAGGAGGAACTGTCATGGTTCGTCGACGATACCGTCAGCAAGGCCTTGCTGGCCGTGCCCGGCGTGGGCCGGGTCGACCGGCAGGGCGGCGTGCAGCGCGAGGTGCGCGTCGAAGTCGATCCGGTGCGGCTCGCGGCGCAGGGCGTGACGGCCGTCGACGTCTCGCGCGGGCTTCGCCGGACGCAGCTGGATGCGTCCGGCGGGCGTGCCCAGCTGGGCCTGGCCGAACAGTCGGTGCGCACGGTCGCCACGGTCAGGCAGGCCCGCGAGCTGGCCGCGCTGCCGCTGACGCTGGCCGATGGCCGCGAGTTGCGCCTCGACCAGGTGGCCACCGTCCACGATGCCTCGGCGCAGCGCACGCAGGGCGCATTGCTGAACGGCCAGCCGGTGGTCGGCTTCAGCGTCTACCGGGCCAAGGGCTTCGACGAGACCCGCATCGCCGACGGCGTCGCCAAGGCGATCGCGAAGCTGGAGGCGAACGATCCGAAGCTGCGCGTGACCCCCGTGTCGGGCTCGGTCGACTACACGCGCGAGCAGTACCGCGGCTCGATGCAGATGCTGTACGAGGGCGCGATCCTCGCAGTGCTGGTCGTCTGGTGGTTCCTGCGCGACTGGCGCGCGACGCTGGTGGCGGCCGCGGCGCTGCCGCTGTCGATCCTGCCGGCCTTTGCGGCCATGGCGTGGCTCGGCTATTCGCTCAACATGCTGACGCTGCTGGCGCTGGCGGTGGTCGTGGGCATCCTGGTGGACGACGCGATCGTCGAGATCGAGAACATCGAACGCCATCGCCGCATGGGCAAGCCGGTGCAGGCGGCGACCGTCGACGCGGTGAACGAGATCGCGCTGGCGGTGATCGCGACCACGATGACCCTGGTGGTCGTGTTCGTGCCCACGGCGCTGATGAGCGGCATACCGGGGCTCCTGTTCAAGCAGTTCGGCTGGACGGTCGTGATCGCGGTGCTGTCATCGCTGCTGGTGGCGCGGCTGCTCACGCCGATGATGGCGGCCTGGCTGCTCAAGGACCGGCCGCTCGAAGCCGAATCGGGGAAGGACGGTGCACTGATGCGCGGCTATCTCGCCGCCGTGCGCTGGTGCCTGGCCCATCGCAAGACGACGCTGGGGGCGGCCGCCGCTTTCTTCCTGGGCGCGCTTGCACTGGTGCCGCTGATCCCGAGCGGCCTGATCCCGCCATCGGACCGGGGCACCATCTCGGTCAACCTCGAGCTGGCGCCCGGCAGCGCGCTGGCCGAGACGCTCGCCGCGTCGGAGCGGACCCGTCTCGCACTGGTTTCGATCCCCGGTGTGCGCGGCGTCTTCACGGCCGCGGGCGTTGCGCCGCCGGGCGGCGACGCGCCCGCCTCCGACGTGCGAAGGAGCACGCTGACCCTGGTGCTGGCGCCGCGCGACGAGCGGCCGAGCCAGATGGAGGTCGAGAAGAAGGTGCGCCGCGCGCTGGCGGGCGTGCCGGGTGCGCGGTTCGCCGTTGCCGGCGAGGGCCCCGGGGAGAAGCTGTCGCTGATCCTGGCAAGTGACAACGCGCAGGCGCTCAAGTCCAGCGCGCAGGCATTCGAACGCGAGCTTCGCGGCCTGGGCGGGCTCACGGGCATCGCATCGACCGCGAGCCTGGAGCGTCCGGAGATCGTGGTTCGCCCCGACCTGCAGCGCGCGGCCGAGCTCGGCGTGAGCACCACGGCGATCGGGGAGACGGTCCGCATCGCCACCAGCGGCGACTTCGATGCCCAGCTGGCCAAGCTCAACCTCGACCAGCGGCAGGTCGGCATCCGGGTGAGCGTGGCCGATGCGGCGCGCCAGGACCTTGCGGTGCTGTCGAACCTGCGCGTGCCGGCGCGGACCGGCCTGGTGCCGCTCGGCAGCGTGGCCGCGCTCTCGCTGGAAAGCGGCCCGGCGCAGATCGATCGCTTCGACCGCCAGCGCTACGTCACGGTCAGCGCAGACCTGGGCGGCATGCCGATGGGGCCCGCGCTGGACGCGGCGCGCGCGCTGCCGGCCGCGCAGGCAATGCCTTCCGGCGTGGCGATGATCGAGACCGGCGATGCCGAGCTGGCGTCGGAGCTCGCCTCGGGCTTCGGGATGGCGATCCTCGTCGGCGTGCTCTGCATGTTCTGCGTGCTGGTGCTGCTCTTCAAGGACTTCCTGCAGCCGGTGACCATCCTCTCGGCCATACCGCTGTCGCTGGGCGGCGCCTTCATCGCCCTGGTGCTCGCGCGCAGCGAGTTCAACGTGCCTTCGATGATCGGCCTGGTGATGCTCATGGGCATCGTGGCCAAGAACTCGATCCTGCTCGTCGAGTACGCGGTGGTCGGCGTTCGCGAGCGCGGCCTGTCGATGTTCGATGCACTGGTCGATGCCTGCCACAAGCGGGCGCGTCCGATCGTCATGACGACCTTCGCGATGATCGCGGGCATGCTGCCGATCGCGCTGGGGCTCGGTCCCGACGCGAGCTTCCGCCAGCCCATGGCGATCTCCGTGATCGGCGGCCTCGTCACCTCCACCCTGCTGAGCCTGCTGGTGGTTCCGGTGGTCTTCACGTATGCGGACGGCGTCGAGCAGGCGTTCAAGCGCCGCTTCGCGCGGCCCGCGCCCGTTCCTGCATCGCAGGCCGCGCCATGACCCGCCGCATCGCTGCAGCGGCCGCGCTGCTCTGCGGCCTGCTCCTGGCCGGCTGTGCGACTCCCCAGCGGCCCGATCCGCTGGAGGCGATGAACCGGCGGGTCTTCGCCTTCAACGACGCGCTCGACGAGGCGGTGCTTGCACCGGTGGCGCGGGGCTATGCGAGGGTCGTGTCCGCACCGGTGCGCCACGGCGTGGGCAATGTCTTCGCCAATCCGCTGGACGTCGGTTCCGCCATCAACCTGTTCCTGCAGGGCCGTCCGATCGACGGGTTGTCGGACCTGGCCCGCTTCGGCATCAACTCCACGGTCGGCGTGTTCGGCATCTTCGATCCCGCGACACCTTGGGGCATGCCGCGCCACGGCGAAGACTTCGGCCAGACGCTCGGCCAGTGGGGCGCGGGTCCGGGCGCCTACGTGGTCTGGCCACTGTTCGGGCCTTCGGCGCTGCGCGATTCGCTGGCCATGCCGGTGGACTACGTCACCTCGCCGAGGTTCGAGCTCGCGGCCACGCCGCTGCAGATAACCCAGGCGCGGTCGTCGCTGCTGTCGGCGTCCTCGGTGCTCGATGCGGTCGCGCTCGACCGCTATCTCTTCGTGCGGGATTTCTATTTGCAACGCCGCCAGAGCCTTGTGTACGACGGCCATCCACCGGCTTCCCCATCGGCGAATGCCGATGCCGGCTCCTTTTCTTTTTCCAACCCTCAGGTACCCCAAGATGAATGAATTCCATCCTCGCCGCGACGCCGGCGCCGGCGCCCGCGCCTTGCTGCTGGCCGCGCTCGCACTGGGCGGGCTCGCTGCGCCGGCCGCATGGGCTGAAGAGTCCAGCGAAATCCGGGACAGCGCCTCCCAATGGGGCCTGGGCGTCGGCCTCGGCTTCGAGCGCAGCCCCTACCGCGCGTTCGACGACAAGGCGCGCGTGTTGCCGCTGATCCTGTACGAGAACAGGTACGTCAGCATCCAGGGCCCCAGCCTGGACGTGAAGTTGCCTTCGGCCGGCCCGGTGGCGTTCCGGCTGCGTGCCCGGTATGCCGGCGACGGCTACGAGGCCGAGGATTCGCCCTATCTCACCGGCATGGAAGAGCGCAAGGCCGGCGTCTGGCTCGGCGGCGCCGCAGCCTGGCGCACCGAGGCTGCCGACTTGTCGGCCGAACTGCTGGCCGACGGATCGGGCCACAGCAACGGCACGAAGTTCAAGCTGCAGCTGGAGCGCCGCTTCGCCTCCGGTGCATTCGGCCTCACGCCGCGTGTCGCGGCGCAGTGGCTCGACAAGAACTACGTCGGCTACTACTACGGAGTGCGGGCGTCCGAGGCGCGGGTCGACCGCTTGCGCTACGACGGCCGCTCGGCCGTGAACGTCGAACTGGGCTTGCGCCTCGACTACGCCATCGCGCCAAAGCAGAACCTGTTCGTCGACTTCAGCGCGACGCGCCTCGGCAGCGGCATCAAGGAGAGCCCGCTGGTCGAACGCTCGAGTTCGACCGCGGTGCGGATCGGCTATGCCTATCGGTTCTGACGATCCGGCGGACCCGGCAATGATGCGGATTCGGCGGCGGGAAAGAGGATCCGGATGCCCAAGCCGCGCCCCTCCAGGCCTTCCGAGGTCTGGATCCTCGCGTGGTGAAGCTGGGCGATGCCGGCCACCAGCGACATGCCGATGCCGCTGCCGCGCGCATCGGTGCCGGCGGCCCGGTAGAAGCGGCGGAAGATGGCTTCGCGCTCGGCCTCCGGCACGCCGGGGCCATCGTCCGCCACCTCGAGATAGACGAACGGTCCGCCGGGGCCGGCGTCGTGTCCGCAGCCGATCCGGATGCGCGCATCCGCGGGCGTGTGGCGCAATGCGTTGTCCACCAGGTTGCGCAGCAGGATGCCGATCTCGTCGACATTGCATTGGATGGGCGCGGGCTCGATGGCAAGGGTGATCGCGCGCGCCTGCTTCTGCGCGTCGATCTCGAACTCGCGCATGACGTGAAGGATCAGTTCGCCGAGGTCGGCGCTCGTGTGTTCCGGCGCGTTGGCCCCGGCATTGAGCCGGGCGAGATCGAGCAGTTGCTCCGACAGCCGCACGGTGCGCTCCACGACCACGACGAGCTTCGCCACGGCGGCGTCCTTCTCGGCGGCCGTCTGCGCATGCATGGCGACCTGCGCCTGGGCCTGGAGCGCGGAAAGCGGCGTGCGCAGTTCATGCGCCGCATCGGCGATGAAGCGGCGCTCGCCTTCCACGGCCCCGCTCAGCTGCGCGAGCACATGGTTGAACGCTGCGACCAGCGGCTGCAGTTCGGACGGCAGCGCCTGTGCCGACAGCGGCGTGAGATCGAAGCTCCGGCGGCCGCGCAGCGCCGCCCCCACGGCCACCACCGGCCGGAGCGAGCGGTGCACCGCGAACCACATCAGCCCGCCGACCAGCATCAGCAGGAGCGTGTTGAGCGCCAGCGCGACGATGGCCCTTTTCTGCATCTCGCCGGCGACCAGGCTGTGCACGTTGCCCACCTGGACGTGGATGCGCCCGGTGCTGTCGGAGACGGAATACACGCGCCAGCGCACGCCGTCGATCACGCTGGTCGCGGGCCCTTCGACGAAGTCCGGCCGCAGCGCCGTGGCCGGCGAGCCGGGCGTGCTGGCCACCATGCGGCTGCGGTCCAGCCAGACCTGGAACACCAGCTGTGCGCTGTCGGGCGAGGCCGCGTGGCGAAGCTTCAGGCTCTCGCCGCTCGCCTGCAGCGCCTTGCCCGCGGGAAGCGACAGCAGCAAGCGCGTGGCGATGGACTCCAGCTTCTCGTCCCAGACGCTGTTCTGGCTGTGCGTGAAGTACAGCACCAGCGCCGCGAGCGCGATCGTCCAGCACAGCACCACCGTCGCCAGGACGGTCAGCATGCGGGACCGCAGCGATCTCATGCTTGCGGCTGCCCGATCACGTAGCCGTGGCCATGCACCGTGCGGATGACGTCGTCCCCGAGCTTCCTGCGCAGCTGGTGGATGAAGACGGCGATGGTGTTGCTCTCGATGGTGCTGCTGGTCCCGTAGACCACATCCTGCAACTGGCTGCGCGTGACCACGTGGCCCGGGCGCGCAAGCAGCGCCAGCAGGGTGCGGTATTCATGCGCGCTCAGCGGTACCTCGGCGCCGCCGCGGGTCACCACGCGCTTGCTGCGGTCGATGCGCACGTCCCCGTGCGTGACCACCGGGACCACCCGGCCCTCGCTGCGGCGGATGACGGCGCGCACCCGCGCCCAGAGCTCATCGAACTGGAAGGGCTTTACCAGGTAGTCGTCGGCCCCCGCATCCAGCCCCTGGATGCGCTCGCTGAGCTGGCCGCGGGCGGTCAGCATCAGCACCGGCGTCGGGTCGTAGCGGCCCCGAAGCGCGCGCAGCACCGTCAGTCCGGAGTCGCCCGGCAGGCCGACGTCGAGCAGCACGGCCGAGTAGCTGTGATCGACGAGCGCCAGGCGCGCACCCGCAGCATCGCCGACGTGATCGATGCGCCACCCGATCTGGCTCGCGCCGGCGCATACCGCCTCCGCGAGCATTCGGTCGTCTTCGACGAGAAGGAGGTGCATGGTGTTGGCATCCGGTAGAGCGCGCCGGGGCGGATCATGACACCGCTTGATTAATTTCTCGTTAACGCCGGTTGCTTCAGCAGAGTAAACTGCTGCCGGCCCCGTCTCAGGTCGCGCCATCAGAGCGCAATGTCGCCACTTCGGCGCCACCGACGCACGGCTGTTGTGAAGCCATGAACGTCAGGCAGCTGCGCTACTTTCTCCAGATCGCCGAACTCGGCAGCGTGACGCGCGCGGCGGAGGTCCTGCACATCGCCCAGCCGGCGCTGTCGCGCCAGATGCGCTCGCTTGAAGAAGACCTCGACGCGACGCTGTTGCATCGATCCGAACGCGGCATCACGCTGACGGAGGCCGGGGAATGCCTTCGCGCGAGCGCGGTCGAATTGCTGCGCCATTTCGATCGGGTACGCTCAGAGGTTCGAGACCGATCCGGCGATGCCAGCGGTGAGCTGACGATCGCGTTGCCTCCGTCCATGTCGGAGCTGCTCGCATTTCCGGCAATACAGCGATTCAGGAGCAGCTTCCCCAACGTCTTGCTGAGGGTGTTCGAAGGATCGAGCGGCGTCCTCGACGCCTGGTCGATGGTTGCACAGGGCAGGGCCGACTTGGCGGTGGTCGCCTCTGGAGAACCGCTCGCCAGTCTCGAGGCCTTCCCATTCATCGAAGAGCCAATGTGCCTGATCGGTCCACCCGGATCAGGTCTTTCCATGGACAAGCCGTTGACCCTGGAAGATCTCGTCGATCAGCCGATGGTCGCGATGAGCCGCCCGAATGTGGGGCGAATGATCGTGGAAAGTGCGATGGCCGAGCGCAATTTCCGCCTCGACGTCGCGATGGAGGTCAACACTCGGCAGCTGGTGCTGAAGGCAGTGGAATCGGGGTTGGGTTTCACGACCCTGCCCCTGTGTTCCGGGATCGACCTGCTTGAGCGGGGTGCCATCTCCATGGCACCCATCGAGGGCGTGGTGATCTCCTGGCTCTTGATCAAAGGTCGCGAACAGGGCTTGTCCGTTGCAGGCCAGCGCATGCAACTCATGCTCCGTCAAGTCGCACACGAGCAGATGTCCACCGGTCGCTGGCCACTTGCCAGGCTGAAGGGGTTCATGCCGTCAGAGGACGGGCGCCGTCCGTCGCCTCCGACGTGACACCCGGATCGGCATGGTCGCCATGCCGAGAAAGCATTTCCACCTCTATCGCCCGGTTGCTAACCTCTCCTCGAGTCACATTACAACTAGAGGAGACAGTCGTATGAACAGGCGAAACATGATCGCCGGATCGATCGCGTCGATGCTGGGAACTCAACTGCACGCGCAGGGTAGCAACGGCTATCCGCGCCGCCCGGTAACACTCATCTTCCCGTTTCCGCCCGGATCGCCGGGCGATGCGGAAGCACGAGAAATCGGTATCTCGATGCAGAAGGCGACGGGTCAGCCGCTCGTCATGGACTATCGCCCCGGCGCAAGCGGAATTATCGGCACGCAACTCGCCCAGCGATCGGCGCCGGACGGTTACACGCTGCTCTACGGCTCTACGACATCGATCGTGACGGGACCCGCCGTCACCATGAAGTCCCCCTACAGCGGCACGACCGACTTCGAGCCACTCACAGGAATCGGGCGCATGGACGGGCTGCTGATCGTGCCGGCCCATTCCAAGTACCACACCGCGCACGAGCTTGCCGAGGCCCTCAAGGCAGCTCCGGGCAAGTTGAACTACGGAACGATCGGTCCTGGCTCGATGTCGCACCTGATTGGCGAACTCTACCTGCGGACCGTTGGCGCGAAAGCGACGCCTGTCGCGTACAAGGGAACGCCGCAGGCCTTGCAGGCGCTGGTTGCCGGAGAAATCGACTTCCTCGCTGACAGCGTTGCGTCAGCGGGCGGCCTCATCGAGGCGGGAAGGGTTCGACCGCTCGCTGTGGCAACCAACAAGCGCCTGTCCCAACTGCCTGATGTCCCGACATTGACGGAGACCGGCCTCAAGTTGGTGCTCGGGGTGTGGCTTGGGTTGTTTGCGCCGAAAGGGACGCCTCGTCCGGTGCTGGATCAATGGGCGCTGTACGCGAGCGACTATCTGCGCGACGCGGACGTGCGTTCGAAGTTGCTTGCGAGGGGCATAGAACCGTTCCCAAGCACGCCGCAGGAATTCGCGCGCCAGGTCGCGGCGGACGAGGCGCAGTGGCGGCCCCTCATCAAGTCGTTGAACATCCAGACTTGAAATTCCCGAGTCCAACGCAGCGGGCGACCTTCTGGTCGCCCGCTTTTTTTGCGTTCGTGCCCATCGCATTTCCGCCACTGTCCAGGCATGTCAGCCATGCCGCGACGGTATTTCCCAAGCGGGATGGCCATTCCTATTCTTGCCGGCATGAAAAGCCAAAGGACGACGCAGTGAAACCAATGAACGAGTCTGAAGTTGCCGCGCTCGCTGACGCCATCGTTGTGGACTGGGACGTCCCCATCACGATGGATGACGGTACGGTTCTGCGTGCCGACGTGTTCCGCCCGGTGGAGGAGGGGCGCTACCCCGTACTCCTCAGCTATGGCCCTTACGGCAAGGGATTGGCCTTCCAGGAGGGCTATCCGGCTGCTTGGGAAGGCATGATCCGCAGCCATCCCGATGTGGCGGAGGGATCCAGCGGTCGCTACCAGAACTGGGAAACGGTGGATCCTGAGAAATGGGTGTGCGATGGTTATGTCTGCATCCGTGTCGACAGCCGCGGCGCCGGCCGCTCGCCCGGCCTGCTGGATCCCTGGTCGGAGCGAGAGATCAGCGACATTTGCGAGGCGATTGCCTGGGCCGCAGCACAACCATGGAGCAGCGGCAAAGTCGGCATGAACGGGATCTCCTACTACGGCGTGAACCAGTGGTTCACTGCATCGCGCCGTCCTCCGTCGCTGTCGGCGATCTGTGTCTGGGAAGGTGCCGCCGACATCTATCGGGACGCCGTGCGCCACGGTGGCATCCCTTGCACGGCGTTGTGGAAGTCCTGGTACGGGCCCCAGGTCGTGAACGTCCAGCACGGCGCCGGTGACCGCGGTCCGCGCAGTCGCGTGACGGGTGAGTTGGTTGCAGGCCCCGAGACCCTGGACGACGAGACTCTCCGGTTCAACCGCGTAGACCTTGAACACGAGCTGACGAGCCGGCCCCTCCCGGATCCGTATTTCGAGGCTCGGGCGGCGCGATGGGACGCCGTCGACGTGCCGCTTCTCTCGGCGGGCAACTGGGGAGGGCTCGGCCTGCATCTGCGAGGCAACATCGAAGGATTCACCCAGGCGAGTTCGAAGCAGAAATGGCTTGAGTTGCATGGCGGCGACCACTGGTCTTCGTTCTACATCGCCGATTCGGTCGCCCTGCAAAAGAGATTCTTCGATCACTTCCTGAAGGGCGCGGACAACGGCTGGGACGCTGAAGCCCCGGTGACCCTGCGGATCCGGCATGTGGACAGGTTCGTTACCCGCAAGGAGCAGGCATGGCCCATTCCGGACACGCGCTGGACGCCGTATTACCTGGAGCCAGGGCATGCCGCCTTAGGCAGTTCAGTCCCGGTGGACAACGCTTGCGTCACCTACGAGGCCCTCGGGCCGGGCCTGGTGTTCATGCTGCCGCCCTCGACCAGCGAGCTCGAGGTGACGGGGCCGT
>CAMLCW010000014.1 GCA_946478645.1 uncultured Variovorax sp. | reverse complement strand
AGCGCCGTGGCTGCCCCCATCCCAGCCTTCCCCCGGAGGGGGAAGGAGCCTGGCGTGCTGAACGTGGTGCCCAGTTCCATTTCAGCGTCCCTTGTAGACGGGTGCGCGCTTCTCGAGGAACGCCTTGCGCGCCTCCTGCGCGTCCTCGGTCTTCGAGAGCGCCATGGTGAAGTTCTGCTCGAAGCGGTAGCCGTCGCGCTGCGGCATCAGGTCCATCATGTTGGCGGCCTGCTTGGCATAGGCGATCGCGAGCGGCGCCTTCGAGGCGATGTCGCGCGCGATCTCCATCGCGAGCGGCATCAGCTGCTCGGCGGGCATCACCTCGTCGATCACGCCGCGGCGATACAGCTCGGCGGCGGGCACCTTCATGCCGGTGAAGAACATTCGGCGCGTGAACGAGCGGCCCACCATCGTGCGCAGCATCGAGACGCCGCCGGCCAGGCCCACGTTGATCTCGGGCATCGCGAAGGTCGCGTCCTCGCTCGCGAGGAAGATGTCGCAGGCGGCCATGAGCCCGAAGCCGGCGCCGAGCGCCGGGCCGTTGACCGCGGCGATCACCGGCTTGGCGCATTCGCGGATCGCGTTGCCGGTCTCGCGCGTGAGGCGGTTGTGGCCGAGGAAGTCGCCGGCCTTGTCGGGGTCGGGCCGGTCCTTCAGGTCGGCGCCGGCGCAGAAGTGCTTGCCGGTGCCGGTGAGGATCGCCACGCGCACGTCGCTGCGTTCGGAGATCTCGTCGAAGGCGTCGATGAGGCGGCGCCGCGTTTCGCGGTCGACCGCGTTGACAGGGGGCTTGTCGAGCCGCACGACGGCGACGTATTCGGAGACTTCAATGCTGACGCTCATCGCGCACTCCCGGTGAGGTTGGAGGAAAGAGGGGAAGGTGCCGCCGCATCGGCCGGCACCGGGTGCAGGTGCGCGGCATGCGAGAGGCGGTCGCCATAGCGGAACTCCGAGGCGATGAGGCGCTGCGCGAGCCGGGTGGCGAGCACCTCTTCGCTCACGCCCATGCCGCCGTGCATCTGGATCGCGGCCTCGGCGCAGTGGCGCGCGGTTTCGGCGAGCGAGACCTTGGCGATGCGCAGCGTGCGGCGCAGGTCGGCAGCCTGCTGTTCGTGCGCCTGGAAGCAGTGCACCACCAGGCCCTTGGCGCCGAGGTACTTCACGTACATGTCGGCCGTGCGGTGGCGCAGCACCTGGAAGCTCGACAGCGCCACGCCGAACTGGCGCCGCTCCTTCAGGTGCGCGACGGTCTGGCGGATCAGCGCCGCGAGCGCGGCCACGGTGTCGGCGGCCGTGAGCAGCAGCGCGGCATCGGTGGCGGCCGCGAGTGCGGCGCGCGCCGCATCGCCGCGTGCGAGGCAGGCCGCCTCGGGCAGCGCGAGACCCGCGAATGCGAAGTCGGCGCCGCGCCGGCCTTCCATCGTGCGGTAGCGTGCCGCGGGCGCGCCGATGCGCTCGGCATCGACGAGGAAGATCGCCGCCTCGCCGTCGACCTCGGCCGGCACCAGCCACTGCGTGGCCGGCAATGAGATGTCGACGCCGTGCACGCGGCCATCGAGTTCGTAGCCGATGTCGAGGTGGCGTGCCCGCACCGCGATCTCGTCGGGCGTGGACGACAGCGCGACCAGTGGCGCGACCTGCGCGCTGCCTTCGGCCACGGCCTCGCACCAGCGCTGGGCGGCCTCGGGCGCGGCGGCCTGCAGCAGCAGCGGCGCCACGGCGCAGGTCTCGACCACCGGCAGGTGCAGGCCATGCGTGGCCAGCCCTTCGACGATCGACGCCAGGTCGGCGAGCGTGCCGCCGACGCCGCCCGCAGCCTCGGGCACCAAGGTCGCGGTCCAGCCGAGTTCGCGCACCGGGTCGCCCGGCAGTTCGGCCGCGCCGGCATGGTCCTCGGCATAGCGCTCGGCCGCGTCGAGCAGCATGCCCGGGAAGAGGGAGGGGAAGGAGGGGGTGGACATCGGTTGTCAGGCTCCGAGCAGTTCGTTGGCGACCACGTTGCGCTGCACTTCGGAGGTGCCGCCGGCAATGGTCCGGGCGCGCGTGAACATGTAGTTCTGGATCCAGGTGGCGGCCGGCACGTCGGTGCCGTCGCTGCCGTCGTCGTCGGCCAGCGCCAGGAAGCGGTGCGCCGCCTCGGGGCCGACCGCGTCGAGCGCGATCGTGGTCAGGCGCTGCGCCACGTCGGCGCAGGTCATCTTGATGGCCGATGGCTGCACGCCGAGCGGGCGCTGGTGGATCAGGTCGTCGGTGGCCTCGGCCATCATCACGCGCGCACCCTTCACGTCGGCCTCGCACAGCAATAACTTGTGGTGCAGGCTCGTGAAGTCGCGCTTTCCGCCGGCGGCGCGCGCGGCCTCGTCGACCAGCCGCGCGACCTGGCGCCGCACGAGTTCGAGCCGCGCCACGTTGGCGGGCGGCAGGCGTTCGCGCTCGAGCAGGAACTTGGCGCAGGTCCAGCCCTTGCCGACCTCGCCGATCAGGTTGTCGGCGCGCACGCGCACCGCGTCGAAGAACACCTCGTTGAGGTGGTGCCAGCCGTCGATGGTGCGAATCGGCCGCACCGTGATGCCGGGCGTGTCCATCGGCACCAGCAGCAGCGAGATGCCGTCCTGCTTCTTCGCCTCTTTCGAGGTCCGCACGAGCATGTAGATCATGTTGGCCTCGTGGGCGTGCGAGGTCCAGATCTTCTGGCCGTCGACCACCCATTCGTCGCCGTCGCGCCGCGCGCTGGTGCTGAGCGAGGCCAGGTCGGAGCCGGAGCCCGGCTCGGAATAGCCCTGGCACCACCAGTCGCTGCCGTCGAGGATGCGCGGCAGAAAGCGCGCCTTCTGTTCGGGCGTGCCGAAGCGGATGATCACCGGCCCGATGTGGCCGAGCCCGTGGTGGTAGAGCGGCGGGCAGTCGTTCTCGGCCATCACCTCTTCGAAGATCAGGCGCTGGCGGATGTCCCAGCCGGTGCCGCCGGCCTCGACGGGCCAGCTCGGCGCACCCCAGCCGCGCGCATGCAGGATCTTCTGCCAGGCCTGGTACTCGCGCTTGGTGATCTTCTGGCCCGCGGCCACGACCGCGCGGATCTCGGGCGGGCAGGCGCTGCGCGCGAAGGTTTCGAGTTCGCGCCGGAACGCGGCGTAGTCGATGGACATGGTTTTTCTGTCTCCTTGAATTTCAGGGTCGCGGCTTCTCAGCCCTTGCGCAGCTGCGCGATCAGCTCGTCGAGCGCGGCCGCGGCGCCTGCGGCATCGCGCGCGCGCAGGCGCTCGGCGATGTTCCGGCGCAGCGGGAACAGGTCGGGGCGCGGGCGCACCGGCAGCACATGGGTCATGCGCTCGCGCAGCACGCTGGTCATCGTCTGCGCCATCAGCGTCAGTGCCTCGTTGTGGCCCGCGGCGGCGATGGCCGAGAAGAAGCGGCTCGCGGAATCGATGCGGTCCTTGCGCGGTGCGTCGTCGGCATGGGCCTCGATCGCATCGACCGCCGCCTCGACCGCGTCGAGTTCGGTCTCATCGGCGCGCTCGCAGGCCAGCCGCAGCAGCGTGCCGTAGAGCGTGCGGTAGGCCTCGTCGATGTCGGCGTCGCCGAGCCGGCCCTGCAGCACCAGCTGGCGCAGCGACTCGGCCAGCATCATGTAGGCGCCCTTGTAGAACACCAGCGCCTGGTCGCCCGCGCCGGCGCCCAGGTGGCGCACCTCGCCGATGCACACCACATGGTCGCCGGCCTCGTGGCGCGCGAACACGCTGCATTCGAAGCTCGCGAGGCAGTCGTCGATCAGCGGCATGCCGAGCTGGCCGGGGCGCCAGGCGACGCCTTCGAACTTGCGCTCGATCTTGCTCGAGGCGAAGCGTGCCGACAGCGCGTCCTGCTGCGCCGAGAGGATGTTGATCGCGAAGCCCTCGGCCTGCTCGAAGGTGGCGAGCAGCTTGCTTGCCTTGCGCAGGCTGAACAGCACCAGCGGCGGCTCGAGCGAGACCGAGCTGAACGAGTTGCAGGTCAGGCCCGCGGGATCTCCCTCGGGTGTGCGCGTGGTGATCACGGCCACGCCGGTCGGGAAGCAGCCGAGCAGCTGGCGGAACAGTGCGGGTTCGACGGCAGAGGGAAGGCGTTCGGCGACGTCGGACATGGCGGCTCCTTGGGCGCTGGCGCGGCTCAGGCGGCCGCGAGTTCGGCGGCGGGCGCTGCGGCGCTGTGCGGCGGATCGTTGGCGATCTCCTGCTGCACCGCGGGGATGATCACCTTGGCCCAGGTCTCGAGCTGGCGCAGCATCGTCGGATGGTCGAAGTCGCCCATCTGCGTCTGGAAGCAGTAGTGCACCGGCTTGAGCGTGCGGATCTCGTTGACGACGCGCTCGATCACCGTGTCGATGCTGCCCACGGGCAGCAGCGCACGCATCTCGTCGAGCGTGGGCTCGCCCTCGACGATGCCTTCCTCGACCTGGTAGTCGTCGGCAATCTGCGCGGTGCGGCGCTTGAGGCTCACGGCGATGCGGCGCTGGTAGCGCGCGCAGTCGAGGTAGCGCTCGACCTCGTCCTTGTTGTCGCTCGCGTAGGCGGCGCGCAGCAGGCCCACCTGCACGCCGGCCGGGTCCTTGCCTTCGGCGCGCGCCACCTTGTCGATCAGCGCGCGCGTGCCCGCGAGCTTCTCGAGGCCGCCGTCGCCGCCCGAGACGAACACATGGTGATCGCCGCGGATCGCGCGCGAGAGAAACGCCGGGTCCACGCTCGTGATCCACATCGGCGGCATCGGCTGCTGCACCGCACGCTGGCTGATGGCGCTCATCGGCTGCTGGTAGAACTCGCCGTCGTAGCTGAATTTCGGCTGCTTCAGGCCCATCTCGAGCATGTCGAGCATCTCGAAGGTGCGGCCCTTCGCGGTTTCGAGCGAGACGCCGAAGCGCTCGAACTCGAAATGCTGATAGCCCGAGCCGATGCCCAGGTTGAGGCGGCCGTCCGACAGCTGGTCGACCATGGCCACGTCGGCGATCAGGCGCGCCGGGGTGTACAGCGGTGCGACGACAATGCCGGTACCCAGCCGGATCCTGCGGGTGGCCGCGGCGCAGTGCGCAATCATGGTCAGCGGCGACGAGCACATGCCGTAGTTGCTGAAGTGGTGCTCTGCGAACCAGGCCGCGCCGAAGCCCAGCTCGTCGGCAAGGCGCGTCTGCTCCACGGCATCGCGAAGGATCTGGTGGGAGGTCTTATGCTTGTTCCGCTGCTGCATCAATATGAAGATTCCGAAATCCATCGCTGTGCTCCTTGTAGGCTGGTTGCGTGCCGGGAATCGTAGGAGCGGGGTGCGTGCGCGGCGCACCATGCTTCGCACACCTTCTTTGCGTGGATTGAAATGAAAGCCCTCGATTCGCTGCGCATCTTCGTGATCGTCCAGAGGAAGGGCAGCCTCTCGGCCGCGGGGCGCAGCCTCAGCCTGTCGCCCGCCACCATCTCGCGTCGCATCAGCGCGCTCGAAGAAGAACTCGGCGTGCAACTGGTCGACCGCACCAGCCGCAACCTCAAGGTCACCGAGGCGGGGCAGGCCTTTCTCGAGCATGCGGAAGAGGTGCTCGAAGCCATGGCGCGCGCCGAGGAAGCGGCACGCAACGCCAAGCTGCTGCCCGAGGGGCGGCTGCGCATCCATTCGCGCACCCAGCTCGGGCTGCGCGTGATCGCGCCGCTGCTGCCGGGCTTTGCAGAACGCCATCCCGACATCCAGATCGAATTCGAACTCTCGGAACATCCGGTCAACCTGGTCGAGCAGGATTTCGACGTCGACATCCGCACCGGCGAATCGAACGATTCGAGCTTCGTCATCAAGCGGCTGCTCAGCAGCGACGAGGTGCTGGTGGCGAGCCCGGCCTTCATGAAGGTGCACAAGCGCATCCGCCATCCGCGCGACCTCACCGAGGTGCGCTGCCTGACCTACCGGCGCGAGCACGAGGCCACCACCTGGAAGTACATCGACGAACAGGGCCAGCAGCAGGAGCTCGCGATCCAGGGGGTGCTGAGCGCGAACAACGGCGAAGTGCTGCGGCTCGCGGCCATCGGCGGCATGGGCATTGCGCTGCTGTCCGAGGCCACGGTGCGCAGCTGCCTCGACGACGGATCGCTGGTGCGCGTGCTGCCCGAACACCGTTTTGCGGTGCGCGCGTTCTCCAACGGGATCTATGCGGTGTTCCGCAACAGCCGCACGCTGCCGTTGAAGGTGCGGGCCTTCGTCGATTTCATCGCCGAGGCGCTGCGCGACGGCTGAGCGCGTTGTCGTTCAGTCCGCGAAGCGGTGCGGCGGCAGCCCGGGCGCTGGCAGCCCGCGCACCTCGAACAGCGCGCCATCCGGCGGCGCGGTGCCGGTGAGGCTGGTGCTTTTGGAGATCGAGGTCACGAAGGCGCGGTCGAGCTGCTCGCCGCCGAAGCACAGGCTGGTCGGGTAGGTCGCAGGCAGCGCGACCGTGCGGTCGAGCCGGCCATCGGGTGCCAGCCGCGCCATCTGCGCGGCGCGCGGCAGCACGGTCCAGACGAAGCCCTCGGCATCCACGGTGGCCCCGTCGGGGCCCGAGCCGAAGGGCTCGGTGTTCGCGAAAACGCGGCGGTTCTGAAGCGGGCCATCGGGCGTGTAGTCGAAGGCCCAGATCGTGCGCGCGAGGCTGTCCGCCACGTAGAAGGTGCGACCGTCGGGGCTGAAGCACGGGCCGTTGACGAGCGCGAAGCCTTCAGCCAGCCGCTCCACGCGGCGGTCGGGCCGCAGGCGATAGAGCCCGCCGAGGATCGGATCGCCGGGTGCGCGGTGGCCATGCAGTGTGCCGGCGATGTAGTTGCCCCAGGGGTCGCATTTGCCGTCGTTGAGGCGCGCATCCGCGTGCTCGGTGTCGATGCGCGCGATCGGTTCGAGCTGCCGCGTCGCGAGGTCGTAGCGCGCAAAGCCGTGCTGCAGCGACACGAGCACCGCGCCGCTCTCGCAGGGCGCGGCCGCGCCGACGGGGGCGGGCAGCGCATGTTGTTCGACGGCGCCGTCGGCAAGGCGGCGGCGGTGCAGCGTGCCGCCGAACGAATCGATCCAGCACAGCGTGCCGGTGCGTGCGTCCCAGAACGGGCTTTCGCCCAGCTGGTCGCGGGTTTCGCCGAGGATGCAGACGGCCGGTTCTTCTCTCATGGCCGCAGTGTGGCGGCGCTGCGCGCGCAGGCGCCTGCGCCCGGCGCAAAGCAGCTTTTCAGACCTTGCAGCGCACCGGCACCGCCGCTCGATAGACTGCCTCGGCGGCCGGAAAGACGGCCCCGTTTCAAGCGCAACAGGAGACAAGAAACCATGGCTCGATTCAAGTTCATCGCCCGCGCGCTGCTCGGCCTCTGCCTCGTGGCGGGCACGGCGGCCCACGCACAGCAGCCGGTGCGCCTCGTGGTGCCTTTCTCGGCGGGCGGCGGCACCGACCAGTACGTGCGGCTGCTCGCCTCGGAGCTGACGAAGAAGGGCACCCAGGTCATCGTCGAGAACAAACCCGGCGCGAGCGGCATCGTCGCGGCCGACCACGTGGCGCGCGCCAAGCCCGACGGCAACACGGTGCTCGTGTCCTCGCTCGGCACGCTGGCCAGCAACACGGTGCTGTTCGACAAGCTGCCCTACGACCCGAAGAAGGACTTCGCGCCCGTCACGCAGATCGGCTACCAGCCGGCGATCATCATCGGCCGCGTCGACCTGCCCTACAAGAACATCAAGGAAATGGTGGCCTATGCCAAGGCCAACCCCGGCAAGATCAACCGCGGCTCGCCGGGCGAGGCGATCATGACCAACTTCGCGCCGCTGAGCTTCGAGAAGATGGCCGGCATCTCGACCACGCACGTGCCGTTCAACGGCGATGCGCCCGCGATCCAGGGCCTGCTGAGCGGCACCATCGACATCGACGGCACCTCCATCACGGGTTCGCTCTCGCTCATCCAGAGCGGCAAGCTGCGCGTGCTCGGCGTGATGGACAGCCAGCGGCTGCCGCAGGTGCCCGATGCGCCCACCTTCAAGGAACAGGGCTTCGATTTCGAGGCGCTGCTCTGGTATTCGCTCTCGGTGCCTTCGGCCACGCCGCCCGACGCGATCATGCGGCTCAACAAGGCAGTCAACGCAGTCATCGCGGACCCGGCCTTCGTCGCCAAGGCGCGCAGCATGGGCATGGAGCCGCGCGGCAGCCAGCCCGAGGAGCTTGCGAAGTTCGTCCAGGCCGAGTTCGATCGCTGGGTGCCGGTGCTGCGCAGCCTGAACCTGCCGAAGCAGCAGTGAGTGCTGCGCCGGCGAACCTTCAGTTCGCCGTGTAGCCCCCGTCCACCGGCAGGATGGCGCCGGTCACGTAACGCGCCTGGTCCGATGCAAGAAAGACCACCGGCCCGGCGATGTCGTCGGGCGCGCCCGCGCGCTGCAGGAAGGTGCGGTCGACCATCCGCGAGAAGCGCGCCGTGTCCTGCGCAACCTGCTCGGTCATCGGGGTCATGACAAGGCCCGGCGCCACCGCGTTGACGCGCACGCCGTGCGGACCGAAGTCGCGCGCGAGGAACTTGGTCAGCTGCGCGACCGCGCCCTTCGACGCGCCGTAGACCAGGTGCGCGCGGGTCGCGACCAGGCTCGTGATCGAGGCCACGTTGACCACCGCGCCGCGGGTCTGCCTGAGGCCTTCGGCGCAGCACATCGTGAGCTGGAGCAGGCCCTTGACGTTGACGGCCATCACGCGGTCGAGGTCTTCGGCCAATTCGGCGGCGTCGGTGGACTTGCTGCGCCCGCCCACGCCCGCGTTGTTGACGAGCACGCCGATGGGCCCCCAGGCCTGCGCGAGGTCGGCGACCACGGCCCGGCACTGCGCGACGTCGCGCACATCGAGCGCATAGGGGCGGCAGCGCCCGGCGAACGATTCATCGAGCGCAGCGGCGGCCTGTCGGGCGCTGTCGAGTTGAACGTCGGTGAGCGCGACGCGGCAGCCGGCTTCGAGCAGGCGGCGTGCAACCGCCTGGCCGATGCCCTGGCTGGCGCCGCTGACCAGCGCGACCGTGTCGTCGAAAACGGGGGTGGGGGGCGTGTGGGGTGTCATCGGGCGCAGTCTAGGCAGCGGCCTGCCGCGCGGCATTGAACAAAGCGAAAACCTCCTTTGCAGCCGCCGGCATCGACACCGCCTCGCCGGCCTTCGTTTAAGCTGCGGCCACTCCCGTTTTCCTCGAGGTCTTGCCATGCTTCAAATGCGCCCCGGATGCGAGTGCTGCGATCGCGACCTGCCGGCCGATTCGCCCGATGCCCGCATCTGTTCCTTCGAGTGCACCTTCTGCAGCGATTGCGCGAGCCGGAAGCTCGCAGGCACATGCCCCAACTGCGGCGGCGTTCTGCTGGCGCGCCCACCGCGGCCTGCGGCCAAGCTCGCGAAGTACCCGGCATCGACCACGCGGGTGTTCAAGCCCGAAGGCTGCGCTGCGGCGCCGGCTTCGTGACGCGCGGGCCGGCATGCAGCAACAGGTTCTTCTCGCGCACGACATCTTTCCGCACATCCGCATCGTCATGGGCATGGTGATCGGCCTCGGGCTGACGCGCCTGCTCTCGGGCGTGGCGCGCATCGTGCAGCACCCGGCGCAGTACCGGCTCTATGCGGTCCACCTGGCCTGGGTCGGCTCCGTGATGCTCGCGCTGGTGCATTTCTGGTGGTGGGAGTTCGGCCTGTTCCAGGTGCATGCCTGGACCTTCGGCACCTATGCCTTTCTCGTCAGCTATGCCATCGTGCTGTTCCTGCTGTGCGCGCTGCTCTTTCCCGACAGCATGCGCGACTACGAGAGCTACGAAGACTACTTCTACGCGCGGCGCGCCTGGTTCTTCGGGCTGCTTGGCGCGACCTTCCTGCTGGACGTGGTCGACACGCTGATCAAGGGCGAAGCGCACTTCGCGCGCTTCGGGTTCGAGTACCTGATCCGCACGCCGGTGCTCGTGGTGCTCTGCGTGGCGGCGGCCATCACCAGCCGTCGCCGTTTCCATGGACTCTTCGTTGCCGCGATGCTGGTCTACCAGCTGTCGTGGATCTTCCGTCTGTTCGATACCCTGGATTGAGGCGCTTATATGAAAACGATGGTCCCCCGCGCGGCCTGGTGGCTGGGTTTCTCCGCGATGTCGGCGGCACTCTTCGTGTCGCCGGCGCATGCCGACGACGCCTGCATGGACAAGGCCCAGACCCAGGCACAGATGAGCGCCTGTGCCGCGGCCGACCTGAAGCAGGCCGACGCCCGGCTCAACCAGCTCTACAAGCAGATGCAGGCGCGCCTGAAGGCCGACGCGCCCACCGGCAAGTTGCTGGTGGATGCGCAGAAGAAGTGGCTGGCCTTCCGCGACGCCGAATGCAGCCTGCGGACCGTGCGCAGCGCCGGTGGCAGCATGCAGCCGATGAACGCGAGCAGCTGCGTGGCCGCGCTGACGGCCGCGCGCGCCAAGGATTTCGAGGATCTGCTGGCCTGCAGCGGCGCGGGCGATGAGCAGGCGCGCGCGAGTTGCGCGATTCCCGGCGCGCGATAGGCCCCCATGGCGGCTTCGCCGTAAGGGCTTTGCTGCACCGCCGGCGCGAACCCCGTCGATATACTTCGCCGATGCGCCGCTGGCTCCTGGTCTTTCTGTTGTTCGTGCTGCCGCTCCAGTTCGCCTGGGCTGGTGCGGCCGGCTATTGCCAGCATGAGCAGGAAGCGAAGGCATGGCACCTCGGCCACCATTCGCACGAGCATGCCGACCCGCAGGATGCCACCGCGGCACCGGACGCTGACGGCGACACCGCCGCGCCGCTCGGCCTGGACCATGGCGACTGCAGCGTCTGCCATCTCGGTTGCGCGAAGCCCTTCGCCAGCGTGATGGTCGACGGCACGCTGGACCTGCGCCAGCACTTCGCCAGCGTCACGCCGGCGTGGCATGCGGCGCTCGGCGCCGACCGCATCGATCGGCCCAATTGGGCACGCGTCGGCTAGTCCGGCGCGCTGCTTCTCTTTCACTTTCTTCCCGTCCTCATCTTCGGATGAGCCGTGGAGGCGCGCGCCGGATTCCCCCGTTGGTCTTTTCACAACTTGGAGAATTCGATGCACAGGCTACTTGTGCCGCTGGCCTTTCTGGCGGCATTGGCAATCAACCCCTCGCTGGCGCAGCAGCCCCCCACGGGCATGCCAGCGGACGCGGGCCCACTGACGCTGGCGCGCGCCGTCTCGCTCGCGCTCGAACGGCATCCCGCGCTGCGCGCCGCGTCGCGCGAGATCGAGGCCGTCGACGCCGCCCGCGAGCAGGCCGGCGTGCTGCTGCCCAACCCGACGCTCGGCGTCGAGATCGAGGACACGCGGCGTGAGACCCGCACGACCACCATCCTGCTGAGCCAGCCGATCGAACTCGGCGGCAAGCGTGCGGCCCGCATCGAGGCGGCCGAGCGTGCGCGCGAGGTGGCGCGCGCGCAGCGCGAACAGCGCGAGGCCGAGGTGCGCGCGGGCGTGAGCGCGGCCTTCTTCGCGGCGCTGATTGCGCAGGAGCGCGTGACGCTGGCCGAGGCGCTGCTGAACCTCGCCCGCAGCGGCAGCGAGGCGGCCGGCAAGCGCGTGGCGGCGGGCAAGGTCTCGCCGATCGAGGAGACCAAGGCCAAGGTCGCGGCGGCCGGCGTGGCGGTCGAGCTGGTCCAGGCGCGCAGCGAGCGCGCCTCGAGTCTGCACGGCCTGCGCGCGGCCATGGGCGCGAGCGACGATCTCGATCTGTCGCGGCTCGACGGCCGCGCGCAGACGCTGCCGGCGGTGCAAAACCTGGATCTCGACGGACGCCTTGCCGATGCGCCGGCATTGCGTGCGGCCCGGCTCGAAGCCGATCGCCAGGGCGCGCTCGCGGCGATCGAGCGGGCCAGGCGCATGCCCGACATCACGTTGACCTTGGGCGCGAAGCGAGCGCCCGAGGTGGGCCGCGATCAGGCGGTGATCGGCATTTCGGTGCCGCTGCCGATCTTCGACAGCAACCGCGGCAACGTGCGTGAAGCGCTGCAGCGCGAAGACAAGGCGCGCGACGAGGCCGCCGCGCTCGCGATGCGGCTGCGCGCCGAGGCGTTGTCGGCCCGGCAGCGGCTCGATGCGGCGCGCGTCGAGGCCGAGACGATGGTGCGCGAAGTGCTGCCCGGCGCGCAGAGCGCATTCGACGCCACCCTGCGCGGCTTCGAGCTCGGCAAGTTCAGTTTTCTCGAGGCGCTCGATGCGCAGCGCACGCTGTTCCAGGCGCGCGCGCAATACCTCAAGGCGCTCGGCGATGCGCATCGCGCCGCCGCCGAGATCGACAGGCTCATCGGCGGCGCGTCCGCCATTCCCCTCCAGGACCATCGTTCATGAACGCCCCACAACAGAATCTCCTGGCGCGGATCGGCCGCAAGCAACTGGTCGCCATCGTGCTCATCGTCGTTCTCGGGCTCGGCGCGGGCGCGATGATCCTGCGCTCGCAGCCTGGCGGTGCGCCGGCGGACGAGCACGCGCATGAGCATGGCCACGGCGAAGCCGAAAGCCATGCGCACGAGGAAGAGGAAGGCCACAAGGGCAAGGAAGAGGGCGCGCACAAGGACGAAGGCAAGATCGCGTTGTCCGACGCGCAGGTTCAGGCCGCGGGCATCGCACTGGAAAGCAGCGCGCCGGCCACCCTGCGCCAGGTGCTGCAGTTTCCCGGCGAGATCCGCTTCAACGAAGACCGCACGGCGCACGTGGTGCCGCGTGTCGCGGGCGTGGTCGAGCGCGTGTCGGCCGACCTCGGCCAGCAGGTCAGGAAGGGCCAGGTGCTGGCGGTGATCGCGAGTGCGGCCGTCTCGGAGCAGCGCAGCGAGCTCGGCACCGCGCAGAAGCGGCTCGAACTCGCGCGAAGCACCTACGCGCGCGAGAAGAAGCTCTGGGAGGAAAAGATCTCGCCCGAGCAGGACGTGCTGCAGGCGCGCCAGGCCTTGCGCGAGGCGGAGATCGCCGTGGCCAATGCCGGCCAGAAGCTGCAGGCGCTCGGTGCGCCGGCGTCGGCCGCAAGCCTCGGCCGCTACGAACTGCGCGCGCCGTTCGACGGCATGGTGGTCGAAAAGCACATCGCACTCGGCGAGGCGGTCAAGGAAGACACCAACGTGTTCACGGTGTCCGACCTTTCGACCGTATGGGCCGAGATGAACATCGGCGCCAGCGACCTGCCGCGCGTGCGCGTGGGCGAGAAGGTCACGGTGCGTGCCAGCGCCTTCGATGCGGAGGCCGCCGGCACGGTGGCTTACGTCGGTTCGCTGATCGGCGAGCAGACGCGCACCGCGCGCGCCCGCGTGACGCTGCCCAATCCGCAGCTGGCCTGGCGCCCGGGGCTGTTCGTGAACGTCGAAGTGGTGGCTGGCGAGGTCGCCGCGCCGGTCACCGTGGCGACCGACGCGCTGCAGACCGTCGACGGCAAGCCCTCGGTGTTCGTCAAGGTCGATGGCGGCTTCGTGGCACGCCCGGTGCAGACCGGGCGCAGCGACGTCCGGCGCACGGAGATCGTCAGCGGCCTCGAGCCCGGTACCGCGCACGCGGCCGCCGGCAGCTTCATCGTCAAGTCGGAGCAGGGCAAGGGCTCGGCGACGCACACCCACTGAGGCAACGCCAGGAACGACATGTTCGAACGCATCATCAACTTCGCCATCGCGCAGCGGTGGCTGGTCCTGCTCGCGGTGGCGGCGATGGCGGGGCTCGGCATCTACAGCTACCAGAAGCTGCCGATCGACGCCGTGCCCGACATCACCAACGTGCAGGTGCAGATCAACACTGAGGCGCCGGGCTATTCGCCGCTCGAGACCGAGCAGCGCATCACCTATCCGATCGAAACCGTCATGGCCGGGCTGCCGGGGCTGCAGCAGACCCGCTCGCTGTCGCGCTATGGCCTCTCGCAGGTGACGGTGATCTTCGACGACGGCACCGACATCTACTTCGCGCGGCAGCTCGTCAACGAGCGCATCCAGTCGGCGCGCACGCAGATGCCCGACGGCATCAGCCCTGCCATCGGGCCGATTTCGACCGGCCTCGGCGAAATCTACCTGTGGACCGTGGAGGCCGAGGACGGCGCCCGCAAGGCCGACGGCACGCCCTACACGCCGACCGACCTGCGCGAGGTGCAGGACTGGATCATCAAGCCGCAGCTGCGCAACGTGCCGGGCGTGACCGAGATCAACTCGATCGGCGGCTTCGAGAAGGAGTACCAGGTGGCGCCGAACCCGGAGCGGCTGTCTTCCTACGGGCTCACGATGGTCGACGTGGTGGCCGCGCTCGAGCGCAACAACGCCAACGTGGGCGCGGGCTACATCGAGCGGCGCGGCGAGCAGTACCTGATCCGCACGCCGGGGCAGGCGAGCGGCATCGAAGACCTCCGCAACATCATCCTCGGCAACGTTGCGGGCGTTGCGATCCGCGTGCGCGACGTGGCGGATGTCGGCATCGGGCGCGAACTGCGTACCGGCGCCGCCACCGACAACGGCCGCGAGGTCGTGCTCGGCACGGTGTTCATGCTGATCGGCGAGAACAGCCGCACGGTGTCGCAGGCGGTCGACCGCAAGATGCAGGACATCAACCGCACGCTGCCCGCGGGCGTGAAGGCGGTGACGGTGTACGACCGCACGGTGCTCGTCGACAAGGCGATCGACACCGTGAAGAAGAACCTGCTCGAAGGCGCGGTGCTGGTGATTGCCGTGCTGTTCCTTTTCCTCGGCAACATCCGCGCCGCGCTCATTACGGCGATGGTGATTCCGCTGTCGATGCTGTTCACCTTCAGCGGCATGGTGAGCCAGAAGGTCAGCGCCAACCTCATGAGCCTGGGCGCGCTGGACTTCGGCATCATCGTGGACGGGGCGGTGGTCATCGTGGAGAACTGCGTGCGGCGGCTCGCGCATGCGCAGGCCCATGTCGGCCGCGCGCTGACGCGGCGCGAGCGCTTCCATGAAGTGTTCGCCGCGGCGCAGGAAGCGCGCCGGCCGCTGCTCTACGGGCAGTTGATCATCATGATCGTGTACCTGCCGATCTTCGCGCTCACGGGCGTCGAAGGAAAGATGTTCCACCCGATGGCGTTCACCGTGGTGGCCGCGCTGCTCGGCGCGATGATCCTGTCGATCACCTTCATTCCCGCGGCCGTCGCGCTGTTCATCGGCAACAAGGTGGCCGAGAAGGAGAACCGGCTCATGCAGTGGGCGCGCCGCGCCTATGCGCCGCTGCTCGACCGCGCGATGGGCGCGAAGCCGGTCGTCGTCGCGTTCGCGATCGTGACGGTGCTGCTAACGAGCCTGATGGCCACGCGGCTGGGCAGCGAGTTCGTGCCCAGCCTCAACGAGGGTGACTTCGCGGTGCAGGCGCTGCGCATCCCGGGCACCAGCCTGAGCCAGTCGATCGAGATGCAGATGCAGCTCGAGCGCAGGCTCAAGGCGCGCTTTCCCGAGATCGAACGCGTGTTCGCACGCACCGGCACGGCCGAGATCGCGTCCGATCCGATGCCGCCGAACATCTCGGATGCCTACGTGATGCTCAAGCCCATCGACCAATGGCCCGCGCCGCGAAAGACGCGGGACGAACTGCTGGCTGCGGTGCAGCAGGAATTGGCCGCGCTGCCGGGCGGCAGCTACGAGATTTCGCAACCCATTCAACTGCGCTTCAACGAACTGATCTCGGGCGTGCGCAGCGACGTGGCGGTCAAGGTGTTCGGCGACGACATGGACGTGCTGAACGAGACGGCCAATGCGATTGCCGGCGTGCTCGGCACGGTGGACGGCGCGGCCGAGGTCAAGGTCGAGCAGACCACGGGGCTGCCGATGCTGACGGTGGAGATCGATCGCGGCAAGGCGGCGCGCTATGGGCTCAACATCTCGGACATCCAGGACACCGTCGCGATCGCGGTGGGCGGGCGCGAAGCCGGCACGCTGTTCGAGGGAGACCGGCGCTTCGACATCCTGGTGCGCTTGCCCGAGCATCTGCGCAGCGACGTCGCGGCCATCCAGCGGCTGCCGCTGGCGCTGCCGCGCTCGGGCGATGCGGCCGGCGGCGCCCGAACGCACTTCATCCCGCTCGGCGAAGTCGCCACCTTGCGGCTTGCGCCCGGTCCGAACCAGGTCAGCCGCGAAGACGGCAAGCGCCGCGTGGTGGTGAGCGCCAATGTGCGCGGGCGCGACCTGGGCTCGTTCGTGAGCGAGGCCGGTGCGGCGATCCAGCAGAAGGTCAAGGTGCCGCCGGGCTACTGGACCACCTGGGGCGGCCAGTTCGAGAACCTGCAGTCGGCCACGCGACGGCTGCAGGTGGTGGTGCCGGTGTCGCTGCTGCTGGTCTTCACGCTGCTGTTCGCGATGTTCGGCAACGTGCGCGACGGGCTGCTGGTGTTCACGGGCATTCCGTTCGCGCTCACGGGCGGCATCGTGGCGCTGTGGATGCGCGGCATTCCGCTCTCGATCTCGGCCGCGATCGGCTTCATCGCGCTGTCGGGCGTGGCGGTGCTCAACGGGCTGGTGATGATCTCTTTCATCCGCAACCTGCGCGAGGGCGGCATGCCGCTCGATGCGGCGATCCGCGAAGGCGCGCTCACGCGGCTGCGCCCGGTGCTGATGACCGCGCTCGTGGCGTCGCTGGGTTTCGTGCCGATGGCGATCGCGACGGGCACCGGCGCCGAGGTGCAGCGCCCGCTCGCGACGGTGGTGATCGGCGGCATCCTGTCTTCGACCGCGTTGACCTTGCTGGTGCTGCCGATTCTTTATCGACTGGTGCACCGGCGCGACGAAGAAGCGCAAGAAGCGCTCGCCGCGTCAGCGGCAGCGCATCACTCCAGCAGCGCGCGGTGAAGGTGGATCGCCTCGGCCGAGACCGGATTCAGCGCGCCGCTTCCCGCCGCGTCGAGGTGCTGGAGCAGTTCGCGGCGCATGCGCGGCTCCCAGAAGCGCTGCAGGTGCAGCGCCAGGTCGTGCAGCGCTTCGCCGCGGTCGGGCATGGCTTCGAAGAAGCTGCCGATCTGGTTCACCATGCGGATCAGTTGCTCGACGTGCATTGCAGTCTGGCTTTCATTCGATGCCGGCCAGGCTGTCGAGCCGGCCCGGATGGGTGTAGACGACGAGGTCGTCGCCGCGCACGAAGCCCGCGAGCGTGAGGCCCGCCTCGTGGGCGACGGCCGCGGCCATCGAGGTGGGTGCCGACACCGCGGCGAGCAGCGGCACGCCGGCCGAGACGGTCTTCTGCACCATCTCGAAGCTCGCGCGGCTGGTTACGGCGATGAAGCCGGCCGAGGCATCGGCTGCTGCGCTTTGGGCGAGCGCACCGACGAGCTTGTCGAGCGCGTTGTGCCGCCCGACGTCCTCGCGCACCAGCAGCGCTTCGCCATCCGCCGTGCACCAGGCCGCGGCATGCACGGCACCCGTGATCTTCTGCAGCACCTGCCGCGCAGCGAGCTCGCGCATGCCGCGTGCCACGGCGTGCCGGGACAGCGGCGGCCCGGGCGGCAGGCGCGGCAGGACGCGTGTGACCTGCGCGAGGCTTTCGGTGCCGCACAGGCCGCAGCCCGTGCGGCCGGCCATGGAGCGACGGCGCGCCTTCAAGCGTGCAAAGGCTGAACTCGCGACGTCGAGCTTGAGCGTGATGCCCTCGGGGGCGTATTCCTCCTCGATGCCGTAGAGGTCGCTCCTTGCAGCCAGGATGCCCTCGCCGAGCGCGAAGCCCAATGCGAAGTCGGCCAGGTCGGTGGGCGTGGCGAGCATCACCGCGTGCGAGATGCCGTTGAACTCCAGCGCGACCGGCACCTCCACCGCCACCCAGTCGGGGCGATCGAAGGCCTGGCTCGCACGCACGCCGCGCACGGGCAGAAGCTCGGCGCCGCCAGGGCGCAGCGGCATGTCGGCCAGGTTCACTTGGCCACCGCCGCTTCGGCCGGGTCACCGATCCGCTTGCTGAGCAGTTCTTCCTGCAGTGCGTTGAAACGGCTGTACGACTGCTGCCATTGCGAAGGCTGCATCACCGGCATCACCTGCACCGCGGTGACCTTGAACTCGGGGCAGTTGGTGGCCCAGTCGGAGTTGTCGGTGGTGATCACGTTGGCGCCCGACTCGGGGAAGTGGAAGGTGGTGTAGACCACGCCGGGCTGCACACGCTCGGTGATCGTGGCGCGCAGCACGGTCTCGCCCGCGCGGCTGTTGATGCCGACCCAGTCGCCTTCGCCGATGCCGCGGTCCTCGGCATCGCTCGGATGGATCTCGAGCCGGTCTTCGCTGTGCCACCGGTTGTTGTCGGTGCGGCGGGTCTGCGCGCCCACGTTGTACTGCGAGAGGATGCGTCCCGTGGTCAGGATCAGCGGGTACATGCGCGTCACCTTCTCGTCGGTCGGCACGTACTGCGTGATGATGAACTTGCCCTTGCCGCGCACGAAGCCGTCGACGTGCATGGTCGGCGTGCCCTCGGGCGCAGCCTCGTTGCAGGGCCACTGCACGCTGCCGAGCTGCGCGAGCTTGGCGTAGCTCACGCCGGTGAAGGTCGGCGTCAGCGCGGCGATCTCGTTCATGATTTCTTCGGCGCTCGCGTAGTTCATGGGATAGCCGAGCGCGTTCGACAGCAATTGCGTCACTTCCCAGTCGGCGTAGCCGGCCTTGGGCGGCATCACCTTGGTGACGCGCGAAATGCGCCGCTCGGCATTGGTGAAGGTGCCGTCCTTCTCGAGGAACGAGGCGCCCGGCAGGAACACGTGGGCGTACTTGGCGGTCTCGTTCAGGAACAGGTCCTGCACCACGATGCATTCCATCGCCATCATCGCTTCGGCCACGTGCTGCGTGTTCGGGTCCGACTGCACCACGTCCTCGCCTTCGCAATACAGGCCCTTGAAGCTGCCGGTGAGGGCGGCGTCGAACATGTTCGGAATGCGCAGGCCTGGCTCGGCGCGCAGTGCCACGCCCCACGCAGCTTCGAAGCCGCCGCGGGCGGTGCTGTCCGACACATGCCGGTAGCCCGGCAGCTCGTGCGGGAACGAGCCCATGTCGCAGGAGCCCTGCACGTTGTTCTGGCCGCGCAGCGGGTTCACGCCCACGCCCTCGCGGCCCACGTTGCCGGTGGCCATCGCGAGGTTGGCGATGCCCATCACCATGGTCGAGCCCTGGCTGTGCTCCGTCACGCCCAGGCCGTAGTAGATGGCGGCATTGCGCTTGCCGTCGTGCCCCTTGGCGAACAGCCGCGCCGCGGCGCGCAGCTCGGCCGCCGGCACGCCGGTCACGGCTTCCATGGCCTCGGGCGAGTTGGCGGGGCGCGCGACGAACTCGCGCCATTCGTTGAACGACTTGGGCTCGCAGCGCTCGGCCACGAAGGCTTCGTCGACCAGCCCTTCGGTCACGATCACGTGCGCCATGGCGCTGATGACCGCCACGTTGGTGCCGGGCCTGAGCTTGAGGTGGTGGTCGGCCTTGACGTGCGGCGACTTCACCAGGTCGATGGTGCGCGGATCGATCACGATCAGCCGCGCACCGGCGCGCAGCCGCTTCTTCATGCGCGAGGCGAACACCGGATGGCCGTCCGACGGATTGGCGCCGATCACCATGATCACATCCGACTTCTCGACCGACTTGAATGTCTGCGTGCCGGCCGACTCGCCCATGGTCTGCTTGAGCCCGTAGCCCGTGGGCGAATGGCACACGCGCGCGCAGGTGTCGACGTTGTTGTTGCCGAAGGCCGCGCGCACCAGCTTCTGCACCAGGTAGCCTTCCTCGTTGGTGCAGCGCGACGAGACGAGGCCGCCGATGGCATCGGTGCCGTACTTGGCCTGGATGCGGCGGAACTCGCTGGCGGCATGGTTGACGGCGACCTCCCAGCTCACTTCCTGCCAGGGATCGGTGATCCTGCTGCGGATCATGGGCTTGAGCACGCGGTCCTTGTGGGTGGCATAGCCCCAGGCGAAGCGGCCCTTCACGCACGAGTGGCCTTCGTTGGCCTTGCCGTCCTTCCACGGCACCATGCGCACCACTTCGTTGCCCTTCATCTCGGCCTTGAAGCCGCAGCCCACGCCGCAGTAGGCGCAGGTGGTGATGGCGCTGTGCTCGGCCTGGCCCAGCCAGATGACCGACTTCTCCTGCAGCGTGGCGGTGGGGCAGGCCTGCACGCACGCGCCGCAGCTCACGCATTCGGATTCCATGAAGGGCTGGTCCTGCCCGGCCGACACGCGCGATTCGAAGCCGCGCCCGCTGATGGTGAGCGCGAAGGTGCCCTGCGTTTCCTCGCAGGCGCGCACGCAGCGGTTGCATACGATGCACTTGGACGGGTCATAGGTGAAGTACGGATTCGATTCGTCCTTGGCGCTCTTCAGGTGGTTGGCGCCGTCGGTGCCGTAGCGCACGTTGCGCAGGCCCGTCACGCCGGCCATGTCCTGCAGCTCGCAGTCGCCGTTGGCGGCGCAGGTGAGGCAGTCGAGCGGATGGTCGGAGATGTACAGCTCCATCACGCCCTTGCGCAGTTCCTGCAGCTTGGGGCTTTGGGTGCGCACCTTCATGCCAGGCTCGGCCGGCGTGGTGCACGAGGCCGGGTAGCCACGGCGGCCCTCGACCTCCACCAGGCAGAGCCGGCAGGAACCGAAGGGCTCGAGGCTGTCGGTGGCGCACAGCTTGGGCACCTGTACGCCGGCATCGATGGCCGCGCGCATCAGCGAGGTGCCCTTGGCGACGGTCACGGGGGTGCCGTCGATCTCGAGCGTGACTTCTTCGGTGGACTCGCGGCGCGGGGTGCCGTGGTCGATCTCGTTCAGAGGGTTCAGCATGGGGGTGTCTTTCTCAGGGCGGGAAAGGGAGCGGGAGCGGGATCGGACAACCGGACGCAGAGGTCGCAAAGGTTTCGCAGAAATCGCAAAAGAAGAATTTCAAATAGTTTGGTTTTCCTTTTGCGTCCTCTGCGAAACCTTTGCGTTCTCTGCGTCCGGTAGTCCGCATTCGAGTGCCTTCAAGCCGCCTCCCGGTCCGGCGCAGACAGGCCGAAGTCGTCGGGGTAGTGGTCGAGCGCCGAGAGCACGGGGTAGGGCGTCATGCCGCCCATGGCGCAGAGCGAGCCGTGGAGCATGGTGTCGCAGAGGTCGCGCAGCAGGATCACCTGCTGCGGCCGGTTCTGGTTGCGGGTGATCTTGTCGATCACTTCGACGCCGCGCGTGGAGCCGATGCGGCAGGGCGTGCACTTGCCGCACGACTCGATGGCGCAGAACTCCATCGCGTAGCGCGCCAGCTGCGCCATGTCGGCCGTGTCGTCGTGCACCACGATGCCGCCGTGGCCGACCACCGCGCCCACCGCGGCATACGCTTCGTAGTCGAGCGGCAGGTCCCATTGCGACTCGGGCACGTAGGCGCCCAGCGGGCCGCCCACCTGCACCGCCTTGATCGGCCGGCCGCTCGCGCTGCCGCCGCCGAAGTCGTAGAGCAGTTCGCGCAGGCTCAGGCAGAAGGCCTTCTCGACGAGGCCGCCGCGGCGGATGTTGCCGGCCAGCTGGAACGGCAAGGTGCCGCGCGAACGGCCCATGCCGAAGTTTTTGTAGAAGCCGGCGCCGCGCGCCAGGATCAGCGGCACCGACGCGAGCGTGATCACGTTGTTGATCACCGTTGGCTGGCCGAACAGCCCCTGCAGCGCGGGCAGCGGCGGCTTGGCGCGCACGATGCCGCGGCGGCCCTCCAGGCTTTCGAGCAGCGCGGTTTCCTCGCCGCACACGTACGCACCCGCGGCCTTGCGCACGTGGAGGTGAAAGCGGTGGCCCGTGCCGAGGATGCCATCGCCCAGGTAGCCCGCCTGCGTTGCATGGCGGATCGCCTCGCCGAGCGTGGCGATGGCATGCGGGTATTCCGAGCGCACGTAGATGTAGCCTTCGGTCGCACCGGTCGCGAGGCCCGCGATGACCATGCCTTCGACCAGCATGAGCGGATCGCCTTCCATCGTCATGCGGTCGGAAAAAGTGCCCGAGTCGCCCTCGTCGGCATTGCAGACGATGTACTTCTGCGGTGCCTCGGCCGCCAGCACCGTCTTCCACTTGATGCCGGCCGGAAAGGCGGCGCCACCGCGGCCGCGCAGGCCGGATTCCAGCACCTGCTGCACGATCTCTGCCGGCGCGAGCGTCAATGCGCGGCGCAGCCCCGCAAAACCTTCGTGCGCCTCGTAGTCGGCCACGGACACCGGATCGGTGATGCCCATGCGCGCGAAGGTGAGCCGCTCCTGCTGCTTCAGGTACGGGATCTCCTCGGTGAGCCCCAGGCCCAGCGCATGCTCGCCACCCGTGAGGAAACCCGCATCGAAGAGGCCGGCCACGTCGGCCGGCATGACCGGGCCATAGGCGACGCGGCCCGCGGGCGTGGCCACTTCGACCAGCGTCTCGAGCCAGAACAGCCCGCGCGATCCGTTGCGCACGATGCGCACCGGCAGCTTGCGCGCGAGGGCCTGCGCTTCGATCTGCCGCGCCACGCGGTCGGCGCCGACGGCCAGTGCCGCCGAGTCGCGGGGCACGTAAACGACGGTGGCCGTCATGCCGCGCTCCGTGCTTCTTCGAGCACCGCGTCAAACCGCGCCGGCGTGATGCGCGCATGCACTTCGCCATTCACCGCGATGGCGGGCGACGAGGCGCACAGGCCGAGGCAGAACACCGGCTCCAGTGAATGCTGGCGATCGGTCGACGTGCCGTGCACCGCGCAGCCCAGGCGCGCTTCGGCATGCGCGAGCAGCGCATCCGCACCCATCGCCTTGCAGGCTTCGGCGCGGCAGACCTGCACCAGCAGCCGACCCGCGGGCGCAACGCGGAAGTGGTGGTAGTAGCTGACCACGCCATGCACTTCGGCGCGCGACAGGTTGAACTGCGCGGCCACCAGCGGCACCGCGTCGGGCGGCACGTGGCCCAGCGCATCCTGTATCGCGTGAAGCGCCGGCAGCAGTCCGCCGGGCAGATCCTTGTGCGCCGCCGCGAGGGCGCTCGCGATGCTCAGGTCGGTCATATGCTGTTCATCTCCTATTTGTGGCAAGGCCATCTCGTGGTTTGCGCGAGTGTAGGGAGCGAGGTCGGCTGCCACAATATGAGGTGAACCGCCCGATACATATGCTTTGTAAAGCCGAAACCCACCATGCATGAAGTACAGATCAAGCCGCAATGGACCATCCGCCAGCCCGACGGAACGGCGCTGGCGCCGCGCGTCATCGAACTGCTCGTGAAGGTGCTCGAGCACGGCAGCCTGTCGAGCGCCTGCGTGGAGGCCGGCGTCTCCTACCGCCATGCGTGGGAGCTGATCCGCCAGGGCGAAGCCATGTTCGGCCAGCCGCTGGTGGCCATGCAGCGGGGCAAGGGCTCGAGCCTCTCGCCGCTCGGCGAGAAGCTGGTGTGGGCCGATCGGCGCATCACGGCGCGGCTGTCGCCGCTGCTCGATTCACTGGCATCGGAACTCGGCGCGGAAATCGAGAAGCTCATTCCTTCGGTGCCGACCTTGCTGCGCATCCATGCGAGCCACGGCTTCGCCATCGAGACCCTGCACGCGTTCCTGGCCGCGGCGCAGGTGCCGGGCGACCTGCGCTACTGCGGCAGCGAAGAGGCCGTGGCCTCGCTGCGGCACGGCGGCTGCGACGTGGCGGGGTTCCACGTGCCGCTCGGCGCTTTCGAGGCCGAAGCCGTGGCGCACTACGGCGCCTGGCTCGACCCCGCCACGCAAAAAGTCATCGGCATGGCCACGCGGCACCAGGGCCTGATGGTGGCGCCCGGCAACCCGAAGAAGATCTACACGCTGGCCGACCTGTCGCGCCCCGACGTGCGCTTCATCAACCGGCAGGCGGGCTCGGGCACGCGCTACCTGTTCGACCTGCAGTTACGCGATCAGGGCATCGCGCCCGAATCGATCAAGGGCTACGAGCAGTGCGAGTTCACGCACGCGGCCGTGGCCGCCTTCGTCGCCAGCGGCATGGCCGACGCGGGCTACGGCGTCGAAACGCCTGCGCGGCAGTTCAAGCTGGACTTCATCTCCAACCAGGTGGAGCGCTACTTTTTGCTGTGCGACGAACGCTCGCTCACGGCGCCGATCGTTGCGCGCATGCTCGACCTCCTGCGCAGCGATGCCTACCAGCAGGCGGTGAACCGGCTCGCGGGCTACCAGGCGGTGGATTGCGGCCGCGTGCTGTCGTTGCCCGAAGCCTTCGGGTCACTGCGCGCCGCGGCGCCTGCCGCACGCCGGGCCCGGCCCGATCGGCCGAAAAAACGTTGAGGGCCGCGTCAGGCGCGCAGGTCGAGCCGCCGCCAGGCCTCGAACACGTCGACCTGCTTGTGCAGCCATTCCGCCGGCGCCGAGTTGGTGCCCCAGTGATGCAGTCGCCCGGCGGCCTCGCCGATGTTCCACAGGTGGCGCAGTTGCACGAAGAGCGGCAGCGCAGCCAGGTCGCGCTCGCCGACCTGGCCGCCGCCCGCGCGGTAACCGCGCAGGTAGCGCGTCCAGCGCTCGCGCAGCGCGTCGTCGGTCTCCTTGAGGTTCTTGCGCATCAGGTGCGACCACGGCAGCACGCAGAGTTCGTACGCCAGGAAGCCGGGCCCCGCATCGTCGAAGTCGAAGAACACCGAGCGCGCCGTGCCGGCCGCGTCGGTGCTCACGTGGTTGTTGAAGCCGTGCGTGTCGCCATGGCAGACGACGCGCGTCAGCTCGTCTTCGATCCGGGCCAGTTCATCGAGCAGCCGGCACACCAGGCCGCGGTAGGTGTCGAGCAGGGCCGCATCGAGCTCCGGATGCGTCTGCAAGTAGGTGAGCGTTCTGCCTGCAAGGTGATGGCCGTCGAGGGTGTAGCGGCTTGGCGGACCCGCGTAGTCGCGTGCGGCCGCATGGATGCGGGCGAGCGTGCGCGCGGTGAGTTCGTAATCGTCGAGCGATTCGGGCGTCGTGCCTTCGGCATGGCGGAACAGGGCCAGTGCGCGCGCGCCTTCGGGGAATTGCAGCCGGATGTGCGTGCGCCCGTCCGCCGTCGGCACGGGCGCCGCCACGCTCGCTTCCTTGCCTGCCACGTGGGCGAGCAGCGCGAGTTCGAAGTCGATGTTGAAGTCGCCGCGCGGCCGAATGGAATACACGCGCGCCACGTAACGGGTGCCGTCGTGCGAACGCAGCGCGTAGTTGTCGTTCAGGCCGCGGCGGATCAGGTGGCACTGCTGCACGGCAAGGCCATGGTGCTGCGTCACCCACCGCGCCACCGAGGTGTGCGCGGCGGTGGTGTGGGTGGCGACGAGGTCGGGGTCGTGTGTCGGGGTCCGGCTCATGGTGCGTGGCAGACGACGCACAGCTTGTTGCCCTCGGGATCGCGGAAGTACGCGCCGTAGTAGTTGGCGTGGTAGTGCGGCCGGAGCCCCGGCGGGCCCTCGCAGCTGCCGCCATGGGCCAGCGCGATGTCGTGCACGGCGCGCACGGTCTCGCGGCTGTCCGCGGTGAAGGCGACCATCTGCCCGTTGCCGGGATGGTGCGGCTGCCCGTCATGGGGCTTGGCGATGACGAACAGCGGACGCGACTGGCCGGCGCTCTGCCAGCCGGCCCACGGCCGCTCGGGCTCGCAGAAGCGCAGCGTGGTGCCGAGGCGCTCCATCACGGGGCGGTAGAAGCGCAGGCTGCGCTCGAAATCGCTGACGCCGAGAAAGACATGGGAGAACATTCGGGGTCCTTGGTTGCAGCCCCATTGTCTCAGCGCCCACTGGCCCGACATCGGCGGGCGACCGGCCGCCGCCGCCGCTGCTCAGAACTTGTAGCTCAGCGTCGCCACCGCATTGCGCGGCGTGCCGAAGAAGGCCTGCCCGTCGATGTTGCTGTAGTAGCGCTTGTCGAGCAGGTTCTCGATGTTGAGCTGCAGCGCCAGCCGCGGCGAGAACGCATAGCGCGCCATCAGGCTCACGACCGCGCGCGAGCCCTGCGTATAGCGCAGGTCGGCGCCGCCCACGCTGTAGGGGTGGTACACGCGGTTCTGCCAGTTGACGCCGCCGCCGACGGTGAGCCGGTGCCACGCGCCCGGCATGCGGTAGGTGGTGAAGAGCGTGGCCTGGGTGGTCGGCATCGTGGGGTTGATGCGGTTCCCGTCGCCATCGCGCCCGAGCGTGCGCGCGATGCCGGCGTTCACCTGCCAGCCTTCGGCCAGCGCGCCAGACACCTGCAGCTCGACGCCCTTGCTGGTCACGCCGCGCGCGCCGTAGTAGGCGCCTTCGGTGGAGTTGGGCACGAGCCGGGTGCCATCGCGCTGCGCGACGTTCTCCTGCTCGGCGCGGAAGACGGCGACCGAGGTGTTGAGCTTGCCGTCCATGTGCTCGCCCTTGATGCCGATCTCGTAGCTGCGGCCGGTGACCGGATCGAGGTAGGCGCCTGCCGCGTCGCGGTAGTTCTGCGGCTGGAAGATGTCGGTGTAGCTCGCATACAGCGAGAGGCTCTCGCTCAGGTCGTAGACCAGGCCCGCATACGGCGTGAACACCTCGTGGCGGCGCGTGACGGGGTCGTCCGCCGTCAGGCGGTGCGCGCGCCAGCTGTTCTGCCGGCCGCCCACGATGAGCTTGAGCGAATCGGCCAGCGACAGCCGCGCCGCGCCGTAGTAGCCGGTCTGGCGCGTCTTGTTGACGCCCGAGACCTCGAGCGCGCCCCAGCTCGGCTCGGGGTACGCGCCGTTCCAGAGATAGAAGTTGCCGGTGCCGGGCAGCGGGCTTTTGCGCGCATGGTTGGCCTCTTCGTAGCGCGAGACGCTGTGCGTGATGCCCACCACGAGCTCATGCTCGCGGCCGAGCAGCCGGAACGGCCCGGTCGCCTGCAGGTCGAGGCTGTTCTGCCGGAACGCATGCTCGAAGTAGCCGGGCAGCGAGCCCAGGCCCGTGCCGCTCAGGCGGTCGAGCCCGCCGAAGAGGTACAGCAGCTTGGCGTTCTGCTTGCTGTCGCGGTGCGAGGCATTGGCCTTGAGCGTCCATCCGTTGTCGAGCCGGTGCGCCAGGTTCGCGAACGCGGTGGTGCTGGTCGTGTCCCAGTGCGTCCAAGGTGTGCCGATGGTCCTGCCTGCATGCCAGCGGGTCGGCCCGCCATCGGCGAAGGTCAGCGGCAGGCCGCCCCAGGTCGACGAGGTGGGCCGGTTGGCCTGCGACTCGATGCCCACGCTCAAGGTGGTGTCGGGCGACAGGTCGGCATCGACCACGCCGTAGAGCACATGCTTGCGGCCGTGGTACATGTCGATGAACGAATCGCGGTCTTCGGTCATGCCGATCACGCGCGCCCGCACGCGGCCGTCGGCCGTCACCGGCGTCGAGAGGTCGACGGTGGCGCGGCGCAGGTTCCACGAACCGAGCGCGAGCGACGCGCTGCCCGCGAACACGCGGCTGTCGGCATGCTTGCGCACCAAGTTGACCGAGGCCGACGGATTGCCCGCGCCGGTCAGCAAACCCGTCGAGCCGCGCACGACCTCGATGCGGTCGTACAGCACCGGGTCATTGGTGGAAGCGCCGAAGAAGTCGGTCGTGACGTTGGTCGGCACGCCGTCGTACTGGTAGTTGTCGATGTAGAAGCCGCGCGCGTACAGGTCGGTGCGGTCGCTGTCGGAGCTCACCGAAACCACGCCCGGAACGCTCTTCATCGCCTGGCCCAGCGAGAGCAGGTTCTGGTCGTCGATCTGCTGGCGCGTGATGACGGTCATCGACTGCGGCGTTTGCCGCAGCGACAGCGCGAGCCCGGTGGCCGCGGCCGTGGCGCGCGGGGTGTAGGCGCCGGTGCCTTCGGTGGTGCCGCTGCGGTCGGCGTCGGCCGCGACCGTGATCGGCGCCAGCGTGGCGATGCCCGCGCCGCTGCTCGCTGCAGCGCTGCCGTCCGCGCCGCTGCGGCTCAGCGTGTAGCTGCCGTCGCTGCGCGCGGCGAGCTGCAGGCCGCTGCCGGCCAGCAGCCGCGCCGCGGCCTCGCGCGGGGTGTAGCGGCCCGACACCGCCGGGCTGCTGCGGCCCTGCGTGAGCGCCGGGTCGAACGACAGCGCGATGCCGCTTTCGGCTGCAAAGCCGGCCAGCGTGCGGCCGAGCGGCCCGGCCGGGATGTTCCAGCCACGCGGCGCGGCCGCGTCGAGCGTCGCTTCGCCGGCCGCGAAGGCGGGCATGCCCGCGCCCGCGAGCCCGCCGAGGGCGAGCGCGAGCAAGGCCTGGCGAAGGGACGGAAGCGCGCGGGGAAAAGGAGGTTGAGAAGAAGATGGCATGTCGTTCGGACCGATGGAGAAGGGAGGCGTGTTCACTCCCTTGCCAGCCGAAACGAAAAAAAGTCTCACCCCGCAGCAGACATATTTTTTTCTAGGTCGCCGCACGGGGCACCAGCGTGACCCAGTGCCCGCGCAGGCGGCTCACCGCTTCCACGGGATAAGTCGTCACCAGCATGCGCAGCACGCGGTCGGTGTCGGCCAGCGGAAACGCGCCCGAAATGCGCAGCGCGGCCACGGCCGCGTCGCACACGAGCAGGCCGGGCCGGTGGCGCGACAGCGTGGCCGCGAACTCGGCCAGGCGCATGCCGTCGGCCACCAGCATGCCTTGGGCCCAGGCCACGTCGGAGGCGTCGGCCGGCGTGAAGGCGCCGATATGGTCGGCCGTGAAGTGCGCCTGCTGCGGCGCCGCGAGCACGCGCGGTGCGGCCCGGCGTGGCGTGATCTGCACCGCGCCTTCGAGCACCGCGATGTGCGTCCGGCCGCCGCCGTCGTTTTCATCGTCGTCGTCGTCGTCGG
>CAMLCW010000013.1 GCA_946478645.1 uncultured Variovorax sp. | reverse complement strand
GCGTCATGAGGCGGTGGAAAAACCGGCAATGGCGGTCGGTCCAGTCCATCATGGGTGCAACGGAGATGGTTTTCTCTTTCAGATTCAAGGACTTGTCGTTCATACGCAGGCGCCGGCTCGGGCCCGTAGTTTCTCACGCAGCGGTTTTCGCCACCGGCCGCCCGGCCCGGCGCAGGCCCCTGGGGAGGCGTTGTCCGACTCCGGACCACGTGCGCACTCGCGACAATGGGCGAATTCGGCAACGCCGCCAGCGCCGCGCACAAGGCAGCCTTCCCTCTCCAGGTTCCGCACCGATGACCCGCATCTACCTCATAGAAGACAACCCCCTGATCGCCACCACCCTGTCCGACGGGCTGCGGGAATTCTCCGGATGCAAGGTCGTCGCCACCGCCGCGAGCGCCGACGAGGCGATCGATTGGCTCGACGCGAACCCCGACGGTTGGGACGCCGCGGTGATCGACATGTTCCTCGCCCAGGGCAACGGGCTGACGGTGGCGAACCACCTCAAGGAACGCAAGTCGCCGGTGCAGCGCACCGTGGTATTCATGAACCATGCCACCTCCGAACTGCGCGAAGACGCGCTGTCGGCGGGCGTCGACGCGGTGTTCGACAAGTCGCTGCAGCTCGAGGACTTCTACGAGTTCTGCCGCTCGCTCGGCATTCCGCGGCGCTGAGACGGCGATCGGGCGCAGTCAGTACACGACGTTCACCGTGACAGTGTCCTGATAGGCATCAGGCCGCACGTTCGGTAACCCGGGCACGCGGCCGTAGACCGGTAGCGTTTGCTGCACCCCGGTGCCGGTACCGTCGACGTCGTTGGACGGCTGGCTTCCCCAGAGCACCGACCGGCCGGCATTGCTGTACAGCCTGTAAGGCACGGTGTCCGAATTGCCGGCGGATTGGCCGAGCATGGCGCCGGCGCCGTTCGTGTTGTTGTTCGAGGGGATCAGCCGCACCGCGTAGGCGGTGGGCTGCGAGCAGGTGACCCGGATCGCTGTGGCGGCGTCGATGTTGGCGGACGAAGGAATGCCGTCGACGATGCCGAAGTCGAGCGGGTCGGCCGACACCAGGCAGCTCTTGACGACGTTGACGGAAACGTCGAAACCGAAGAAGCCGACCCGGGGTGCCCCGCGGCAATCAGCCGATGGCGGCGGGGCCGTGGTGGACACCCTGATCTTCAACGCGGTGTGGTTGCCGGCGAAACTGCTCGAATACGCCCCGGGGGGGACGGTGGATTGCCCCGAGAAAATTCGCCCGTGCATCGTATGGCTGCCGCTGACCGTGCCCGGCACGCTGCCGGACTGCGCCGGCAGCGTGAGCGCGACATCGTAGCTGTCGGGAACGGGCGAAGTGGAGCCTCCCGACCCCCAGACCAGGGACGCCGCATTCTGGTACGCCTGAAAGTTCAACAGCGTGCCATCCGTGTTGCTCATCACCCGCGGGTCCCAGTTGTCCCCAGGTGCGGCGAAACCGGCCGAACCGTCTCCGATGGCGAAGCACACCCGCATGTAGCGAACACCAGGCTGGTCGTTGGTACAGGTGTAGTTCAGCGTGGCGGTGGTCGAATGTGTGCCGCCACTGATCAGGTCGACGTTGCCAAAATTCAGCGCGGTCATCGTCGCAGAGCAGGTTGGCGCGGCCTCTGCCTGCTGCGGCAGCAAGCTTGCGGCCGCCGCGCACAGAACCAGGACGGACAACAGCCGCTTTTTTCGTCGCGGCAGGCGAGCGTTCATGGCGATTTCTCCTTGGCGCAGCGCAGCGGCCCGATCTCCGGGATGCCGTGCCCGCGCTTCACATGGTCGAACCGAACCGTGCAGCGTCCGGAAGGGGTCTGCACCTGCAGCGTATTGCTCTGCTCGAGCGTGTCGATGTAGGTCATGCCGTCGAAGCCCACCATCGCGACGCTTTCTTTTCCGTTGACGCCGACACGTGAGCCCAGGGGCAGGAAACCGCCCTTCTCGTCCACCAGGATCAGCGCCGCGGCACGCACCGGGGTGATGCCGAATTCGACCAGCGTGCCGGCACGGTCGGTGGGTGTGGCGACGGCCTTCACGCGGTCCACGCGCATGTCGGCCGGCAGTTGCAGCGGATCGATCGCCAGCCGGTTGCGCTGGTAGGCCTGCAGCGGCGTGACCAGCAGCATTCCGTTCTTGTCGGTGGCGCCGACAAGCCGGTTCTCGAGCTTGACCGGCACGCCGGGAACACCGCCGGTGGACACCACCGCGAAGCCGTCGTCGAGCGAGCGCGCGGCAAAGGCTTGCCCGCCCATGAAGACCAGCGAGCCCGTGGCGCCCGCGTAGCCGTAGCGGCTACGGCCCACGGCATGGACGCCGGCCGTCGCGCGGCCGCTGCGGCCCAGGTAGGCGAGCTCGGCCGAACCGCCCTCCGCATGGCGCTCGCCATGCTGCGCCGCGACACGCCAGCCGAACCCGCCTTCGGGCTGCGGCGAGCGCTGTGCGTTGGCCTGGTACAGCGTGCGGTCGCGCTCTCGCTGGACGCTCGTGCCCGCCGAAACGTTGCCGTCCAGCGCCCATGAGAGACCGAGCGACACGGTGCTGTGCCGACGCTCGACGAGGTTGTGGTTGATGCTCACGTTCACCGATCCACGCCGCCCCAGCGAGCGGGACCAGCTCGCGCTCACGTAGCGCGCGACCTGTTCGCCGGGGTAGCGCAGGTGGATATAGCTGAGCCCGAAACCGCCCAGTCGCTCGGTGCCGTAGCCGACCGAAATGCGCCCCGAACGGTCGGCCGGGCGCGCTCCACTGAGCGATGCAATGTCGCGGTACTTGCCCTGGGTGCGGGTGCCGTCGAGCGAGACGTTGAACCGCCGGTTGCGCCACGCGTAGCCGAAATTGAAGAGCGACCCCTCGTCGGCGCCGCGCCGGCTGCGCGCGGCTGCCGCCGTCGCCACGCCGCCCTGCTCGCCGATGCGGTAGACGACGCCGCCGCCGGCCGTCAGCAGGCCGCGCGAGGCTTCGGCATGCGTCTCGATCGTCAACCGCTTGGTCAGGCCGTAGCGCCAGGTTCCACTCGCCGCCGGATCTTTGCCATAGTCGAACGAACGCAGTCCGCGGTTCTGCCGTACGGCACCCACCTCGACCGACCAGTCCGACAAGCCCTTCTCGAGCATGCGCTGCTGCACGTCGTAGAGTGCGTAGTCGAGCGTCGTCGCGCGGCCGAAGGCATCGGTGAGCACCACCTGCGCGCTGCCGGCGCCGCTGATCCCGGGAACGGTGTCGAGCTGAAACGGACCGGAGGGCACGCGGCCGGTGTACTGTTTCACGCCGTTCACGAACACCTCGACCTGCGACGGCAGCGCGGCAGTGCCAAGAAAGGACGCGAGCGGCGTCGTCGTGCGGTAGGGCTGCAGTGCGAAATTGCGCGACAGCTGCACGCCGCCGATCAGGGTCGAGCGCGACCATGCCAGGCCGCTGGTGGTGGTGTCGCCGATGCGCAAGGTCAGCGCCTGGTCGGGAAACGAGCGGCTCCAGGTGGTGTCGAGCCGCGTCGAACGCTGCTGCCATCCGGCATTTGGCTCGCGCGAGCCGCGCGACAGGAATGTGCTGCTCAGCACCGACTGGCCATTGAAAACCCGTGCTTCCGCAAAGGCGTTGAGGCCGGTGCCGCCGTGCTCGCCGCGCGTGCCGTACAGGTCGTAGTTGAGCGCCAGGCCAGGCGATGCGCTGGCCTCGGGCACCGACACGTCGCGGGTGTCGATCACCGTGCGCGCATGCGGCACAGCCTCCGAGGTGGCGTCGATCGCCACCGACTGCTGGCGCACGTTGTAGACCGCCTGGACGCCAGGCAGCCCGTGCAACCGCACCGGGTCCGCGGTGAAGGACGGCAGTGCGAAGCCGAGCGATTTCAGCGTGTCCGCGCTGGCCCACAGTTCGCCGTCGCGCAGCGCAAAGTGCACCAGGCCGCGCGGGCGGCCATTGAGCGTCAGCTCCAGGACGAGGTCGATCCCGCGCGGGCCATCCGCTGGTTGCCCGCCTCCGCGCGCAAGAACGCGTTCGCCTGCCGAGACGAGTTCATCGGCTGCCGCCGCGCCTTGTGCGCCGGCAGTCAACAACAGCAGGGCTATCGCCCGATCAAGGTGCCGGCTCGACCGGCGAGAGGGCTTGCTGCCACGCACTCCCATTGATCAGCGCCCGCAGCGTTCCACCTTGGGAGAATGCGTCCGCCGGGGCCTTGAGCAGCCAGCGCCTCTGCGCGCCCCCCAAGACGTAGCCCAGCAGGCCGCGATGCACCTTGATGCTTTTGCCACTGTTGTCCACGAACTGAATCTCGGCAAGCTGCGCATGGATGTTCCCTGTGTTGTTGACTTCCAGTACTGCACGCTCTCCATCGGCGCGCATGTTCCAGTTCAGATGGGCCGACGCTTCTGCAGCGGCGCCTGCGTCGGGCGGCGCGAGAAACACCGGTACGGAATAGCGAAGCACGAAGCGGACGCCGCTGCCCGCTTCGGTGCCGGGTATCGGCAGTTCGTCGATGACCACGCGGTACGCGGCCTCGGTTTCTGCCGGGGCGGCGGTGCGGATCAGGCGGATCAGTTGGCGCTCGCCCTTGCCCAGTTCGATCATCGGTGGGCTCGCCAGCACCTCGCGCGACGGTATTTCCTTGTTCTCGCCGTTCTCCTGGATCCAGCGATAGACGCGCACCTGGGCCGTGACGGGGCCCTGGCCGATGTTGCTGAGCCACAGGCCCTCGGCGTTCTGGGTGGCGCTCAGCGTGACGGTGGTGGGCGAAACCTGCAGGCCGCTGCTGCTGGCATCGCCATGCAGCGATGCGCCCAGGACGAGCGCGGCGGGCAACAGGCTTCGCATGGCGCTGCGGCTTCTCACAGCCTTCTCAATAGCGAACCGTCACCGTCACGGTGTCCCTGTAGGCGTCGGGCGTGACGTTCGCGCTCGCCACCGTGCCATATACGGTATGCGACTGCGCGGCACCGTTGCCCGTGCCGGAGACGCCATTGCCTACCACCGTGCCGCTCGTATTGGTGTTGCCCCAGACGGCGCCGGTCGCACCGCTGGCGGAACGCAGCTGGTAGCCGACCGTGTCGGTATTGCCCGTGACGCTGCCGGCGTTTTGCGCAGCCATCTGCCCCGCGCCCGTGGTGCTGTTATTGCTCGGCGTCAAGCCGATCGTATAAGCGGTGCCTTTGGAGCAGGTCACGCTGATGTTGTTTTGCGCCGCCAGGTTGGTGGCCGAGGCGTCCTGCGAACCGAAGTCGATGTCAGAAGCACTCCCGGCCACCACGCTGCACGCCTTGACGACCGTCATTTTCACATTGAAGGTCGCGGTGGCCGGATTAGGAGCCGCAAAAGCGTTTGCTGCAGCAATACCAGCCACCGCAAGGAGGAGAAGCCGAGAGTTTTTCATACGTTTTTCACCTTTGAATTGAATGCACTGAGCGCCAGTGCGACGTGAGGCGATTTAAAACTATCGACCTCATCCAATTCGTGGATGATTACCCTAATTTGTTAAAGAAGTGTGGTTCTTTTTTTCTGCAATTCGAAAACAATATTGTTTATTTGCAGATTCCTTCTTCTTCAATTACAAAGTTTAGGTATTGATTGGCGCGCGCCTGCGCGCAGACATGCGCGTGCTGTCTGGCGCTTGTGCGTATGAAAAGAAACCGGCAGCGCCGGGCTGCGAACTGCGCTTCAGTCCACCTTGACCCGGAACAGCACCCAGCCGGTGCCCCCCGGCTGAACCGTGCCCACGAACCGCCACTCGATAGGCCCGGTTCCCCCTTCGGGCTGCGCGCTCGCGCAAGGCACGCCCGCCGCCGGCAGCGCATTGGCGGGCGTGTTCTTCGTGCAGCTCGTCAAGGTTGCAGGCGTGCTGCCCGCACTCGCGCTCACGAAGGTGGTGTAGCCCGGCGTGGTGTCGTTCACCGTCATGCTGCTGATCGGCGCCGCGCTGTTGTTGGTGTAGGTGATGCGGTATTCGAGCGTCTCTCCAGGCTTGGCCTGGTTGCTGATGCCGAAGGTGGCTGCGCCCTGGGTGACGTTGCGCACCTCTTTCTTCAAGTCGAGTGCCTGGCTGCCCACGGTGGTGGTGTCTTCCAGCACGTAGCTCGCGCTCAGCGCGGGGGTGGCGTTGGCGTGGTCGAAGTCGGCCTGCACGACGAGCTTGTTGCTCGCGCCCGTGGTGGCGGTGGCGGGAATGAATTGCCGCACGATGATGCAGACCTGCGCGCCGGTGGCCACGGCCGCACCGGTACCGGCCGCGGGCGGGTACAGCTGCGCGGCGCCGGGCTGCAGGCTGCCGGTGCAGCCGGTGTCGGCAAAGACCTGTGCGGTCCAGCCGGCGATGCTTGGCGTGGCGGTCTCGCTCGCGATGCTGAAGCGCACGGCTCCGGCGCTGCCGGCGGTGAAGGTGTGGCCGTAGCTGACGGTGGTGCCGGCCAGGCCGTTCTTGGCGCCGTTGGCGGCGAAGGTGCTCTGGGGCACGTCGCCGAAGTCGAGGCTGGTGTGGCCTGTGCCGTTCCAGGCGAAGGCGATGCGGTCGCCTGCACCGGTGCGCGTGTAGGTGTAGCTGGTGCCGCCCACGCTGGTGGCGCTGCCCGAGGGCAGTGCGGTGTTGCTCACCGAGGCGCCGGTGGAGACGCGTGCGCTGGCGTTGACCTGCTCCACGCACAGGGGCGCGCCGCTGGCGGTGCCCGCGGGCGGCGCGAGGCTGTAGCCGCCGGCGGCATCGGTCACGGCGCTGGCGTGGACGGTGGCCGCGCAGTTGGTCAGGCGCAGGGTGATGCCGGCCTGGGGCGCTTCGCTGCCGTTGAGGATGCCGTCGTTGGCGGTGCCGCCGCCCGCGCCGGTGTCCAGGAACACGCGACCAGTGATGGTGGGGGTGCCCGCGCTGTTGGTGATGACGCAGCGCAGGTTCGCCCCGGTGGCCGCGGTGACGGCACGGCCGACGGCCGGGTTGAAGGGTTCGTTGGTCGGCAGCGAGGACGCAGGCGTCAGGCCCGTGGCGTCGGTGCAGGTGAGCGAAGCCTGGTAGTTGGCGAGGTTGGCGCCGCTGGTGCCGCTCTCGGTCAGCGTGTAGAGGGTGCCGGGGACGGTGTAGAAGTCGTCGGTGGTGCCGCTGCCGGCGGTGATGGTGGAGCCGCTGCCGCTAGTGGTGGCGGAGACGGGCGAGCTCACGATGGGGCCGGTGGGCCCGCCGGTGCGGATGGCGACCGAGAACTGGTCGCCCGTGCCGATGCGGTTGCCCGAGAGGGCCTTGCTCAGGTTGATGATCGATGGTCGGTTGGTGAAGGTGCAGGTGGTCACCGTGTCGCGCGGTACGTTGACGATGGTGACGGAGTTGCCCGAACGCACGGGATTCAGCCCGGGGCAGCTCACGCTGTCGAGCACGAAGCCGGTCGCCGGCGTCTCGTTGATGGTGACGTTGGCGCTGGCGCCCGGGCTGGTGATGAGCAGCGGCTGGTTGTTGGCGTGCGTCGCGCTCGCGTCGTAGTAGCGCGTGGTGTTCACCGCCGCGGTGGTGATGCTGGCCGTGGTGCCGCCGCCGCCCATGGTGGTGTCCACGCCCGTGGTCGTGTAGCTGAAGGTGCCGGTGGTGCCCAGGCTGGTCTTGGCCAGGCAGATGCCGGTGTTCTGGATCGACACCGGCGTATCGATCGCAATGTAGGGAGAGCCACCGCCACCAGAGCCGGTGGCCGTGAACCTCAGCGTGCCGTTTTTCGGAATGCCGACCGGCAGCCGAAGCTGCACGGAGTTGGCGAGCACGTTCGGTGCAGATCCGCAGCCGGCCACGCACACCGCACCGTTGCTGGCCGCGGAGGTGCCCGTGGCCGTGCCCGTGTTGCTGTTGACCGTGGCCGTCCAATACACGGTTTCAGCACCGCTCGGCCCGTAGCTCGCAGTCAGCGTGGCGGTCGTACCGTTGCTCGTGCCATTGCCGTAGTTCCAGGTCAGGGTGAGCAAGGCGCCCGGCGTCACGCCGGTGAGGGCTTGCGTCTGATTGCCGGGGCCGCTCGCCCGCAGCGCCGAAAAACTATCCCCTGTGGTGGTCCAGCCCGATCGGACCCAGGGCGCGCTGCTGAAGGTCGTGCCCATGATGACCGGATCAGCATTGCAGATCGGCGTCGGCCCCGGACTCGGCCCCGGGCCGCCGTCGGGGTTCCGGGTCGGATAGTTGGTGATCAGACAGCTGATGTTATCGCCCGCCGCGGGCGTGATGTTGATCGGCAGCGTGGCGATGCCGCTCACGTTGGTCGGTCCGCCCGCGTTGCTGCACGACACGCCTTGCGTGTAGAGCGACAGCGCCGAAACACTGCCCGGCGCCATCGCCTCGTTGAGCGAGTACGGGCTGCCCGCCGTGGCCGTAAAACTGTAGGCCGGCGACAGCACGGCGATGCCGCTGCCGGTGGTGGTCACGCCGGCCGGCGCGCCGGTGCCGGTGCCCGAGAGCACGAACTGGTCGTCCGCGCTGATGCGGCCGGTGCCGCCCAGGGCTTTCTGCAGCGACAGGAACGGCGCGGCCGCCGGCGCCGTGATGGCAAGGCACTGATCGGTCACGCCGTTGCCGAGATTGCTCGACAGCCCGGACACATTGCCCGCACCGTTGGTGGTGCTGGCATTGGGACAGCTCGCCGCCCCCTGCGCAGCGGTCGTCGTGACTGTCGCCGTGACGGTGCAACTGCTCGGCCCGGCCGCCAGGCTGCCACCGCTCAAGGCGATCGTGCTGCCGCCGGCCGTGCCGGTGACGGTGCCGCCGCATTGGGGCGACGCCGGTGCGCTGGCCAGGACCAGGCCGCTCGGCAGGGTGTCGGTGAAAGCGAGGCCGGTCTGGGCGGTGGCGCCGCTCGGATTCGACAGGCTGAACGTCAGCGTGACGGTCGAACCTTTCTCGATCGAGGCGGCACTGAACGCCTTGGTGAGGCTCGGGCTCAGAACGGCGTCGATGGTGACGTAGCCGGCCGGGCCATTGGTAACGACGCCCTGCACCGACCCGCTGGCTTGAGCCCCTGAGGTGACGGTGGGCGTGGCTACAAAAAGGCCTGGATTATTTCTATAGCACGACGTGCCAGCACCCGCGGCGGCGCCACCGCTTGCGAAGTCTGCATGCGCGCCACCTGCGCCGCCCCCCGCATAGCCGCCACCGCCGCCGCCGCCGCCGCCGCCGTCACCGGTGAAATTGGCGCCGGCTGCGCCGTTGCCAGTGTTGCCGCAGTTGGCAACCGCAGTGAAGGAACTCGCGTTTCCTCCGTTGACGCCGTTGACCGTCTGCGAGGCACCCTGTCCACCTCCGCCGCCGCCGGCCTGCAGAATGACCGTCCCCGCGAGCGCCAGCGTGGATCCGCCGCCGCCGCCGCCGCCCGAGCCCGAATTGCCGGTCGCACCCGCATTGCCGCCCGCCGCGCCACTGCCGATGCCCGAGCCTCCGGCGCCGCCGCTGGTGTTTGTCGGGCTGGTATTCCTGCCGACGTTGCCGCCTCGTGCCACCGTTCCTGTGATGATCTGCCCGGGCGTGACATTCAACGTTGTGCTGATGACGTGGGCCCGCCCTCCCGAACCGCCGCTGGCGACGATGCTTGCGGTGTCCCATCCCCCTGGTCCTCCGCCGCCACCGGCCACCTGGACCGTTACCTTCGTCACGCCGGCAGGCACGGTGTAGGTGTAGGGAGAGGTAGCCGGTGTGAATGTCACGGCATGGGCGGGGGCCATCCATCCGAGCTGGACCGCGATGAGCAGCGGCAACACGGCCGGGGCAAGTGCGCGCCTTGCGCACTGCCAGAGCGCAAGAGGCAACGCCACGCCGAAGAGGGTGATGAATGGGCCTTGCTTCATTTTTTTCATGCGCGATATCGGTGGATCAGCTCAGGGCTGAGCAGCGGAGCTCTGCTGGGACGGACTGCCGGCCGAAGGGAACCCCAAGGTGGTCTCATCGAACTTGAACCGCAGGCGGATGTAGGCGCCCTTGCTCGTGTACTCGTTGGCCGTCAGGTCGCGGTCGTGCAGCCCGATGAAGTTGTAGCCCACAGAGACCCACGCGTTCTTGTAGACCTGGTAGCCCAGCTCCACCCCGAAGGTCCTCTGCAGCCCGCCGCCCTTGCCGAAGAGCAAGCCGCCCTGCACCCCGATGTCCCAGTCCTTGTTGATGTCCTGCGTGTAGCGCAGCTGCAGCAGATGCGCCCAGTAGCTGCTCGCGAGCAGGTCGTCGCTCGCGCGGCTGACCTTGCCCGCATAGCGCCCCATCAGGTAGCGCCCGCGCTCGGGGTTGTAGTTCACGTGCGCCGAGACGATGTCCGCGCTCGTCTTGCCCGGCAAGCTCGCATTGCCGTTGCCCGCACCGAACACCGCCCCGCCCACCAGCGCACCGGCCGCGTTGCCCTCGCCCACCACCCGCTCGGCGCGGTGCTCGTAGCGCGCCAGCGCATTCCACCGGTCATCGTCCACCGGCCGGTAGGCCACGCCCACCTGGTGGCGCTGCAGGTGGCGCTCGTTGCCCGCGTTGGCCCCCCTGCCCTGGCTGATGCTCACGATGCTGCGCGCCAGGAAGCTCCACGACGGATCGAACTTGTAGCCGAAGCCGGCGCTGAAGAGCCGCGTGTTCGCATCGTCGCCGTTCCTCGCCTCGAACACGCCGCTGGTCTTCAGCCGCTCGGTCATGTACTCCACGCCGCTGGTGATCGCCGTCGACTCGCCCAGCCCGCCCGCAAAGCCGGTGCCGGTGTTCACGCTGTTGCTGTAGCCGCTCAGGTCGCGCGCATGCTCGATGCCCCCCGTCACGCGCAGCCGCTCGGTGATGCTCACGGTGTTGCGCACACCGATGGCCGACTGCACGCCGCGTCCGTCGGCACCGTCGGAGATGCGGTACTCGTTGTACACGCGCCCGCCGGCCATGTAGTTGCTCTCGATGCCGATGATGCCGACGTTGTTGCGCTGGCCGCCGTCGAGCTCGTAGGGCCCGTAGAGCGAAGAGATGAGCTCGTAGCGCCCGTACACGCGGGTCTTGTCTGAGAGCGCGTAGTTGCCGCCGATGGCGAAGACGCGCCGGTCGCTGTCGTGGAGGTCCTGCTCGCCCTCGACGAACACCTGCGCACCGGGCACGGCCGTGAGCTGGGTTGAGAGGCGCGCGCGCACGGTGGTGAGGCTGCGCGCATCGGCGCTGTCGGTGGCCGCGGCCGCGCCGAGGGTGGTGACGCTGTTGGCGCCGATGCTGCTGCCGAGTTGGCCGTTGTAGGTGGAGATCTGGCCGTAGTCGAAGCCGGAGTTGGTGCCGATGGCGTCGTTGCTCTGGCCGTGGCGCAGGCCCACTTCAACGCTGGTGGTCTCGTTGAGCTTCTTCTGCGCGCTGACGGTGACGCCCTTGCGATCGCCCTCCTGCGAGGCATCGCGGCTGTAGAGCGCCTCGGCGCGCACGGCCAGGCTGGGGTCGATGCGGTACTCGGCGCGGGTGGAAGCAGCGGTGCGCCCGGCCGAGAAGCTGGAGCCGGGGTTGTCGAAGCCTTCGCTGGTCTTGGCCGCGAGGCCGACGACGGCGAGCTTGTCGTCCTGGTAGCGCGCCTCGACGCGCGCGCCGTGGCCGCGGCCCTTGTCGTCGGAGCGGGTCTGCACCACTTCGCCCGCGACGCTGGCGTTCTCGCCGATGCGCGCCAGGCCGGTGAGCGCCTGCAGGCTGCGCTTGTTGGCGGGGTTGCGGTCGGTGCTGGCCACCGCGCCGACCTGCAGCGATTCATTGACCTTGATCTGCACGTCGGTGCCCGCGACGGTGAACTCGGGCCCACCGCTGTCGACCTCGTAGGTGACGCGGATGGACTGGGGGTTCAGGTTGGGGTCGATGGAGGCGATCGCGCGCGTAAAAAGGATGCGCCGGGTCAAGGGCTCGACGGTGTAGTCGACGAAGCGGGTGACGGGGGTGCGCTGCAGCACGATGTCGGGCTGGTTGCGGTCGCGCACGACGATCTCGATCTGCTCGCTGTTCTCGACGAACTCGCCCCCGGCGGCGCTCAGGTAATAGGGCCCGGAGGTGCCGAGGGCGCGGAACTCCTCGATCTGCTGGGTCTGGGCGGTGCGCGAGGCGTAGCTGGTGGCGCGCACGCGCTCGCTCTCGTAGACGTGCTTGAGCCCGGTCAGGGTGCGGTTGCTCTGGCTGAGCTCGCGCACCTCGGTGCTGCTGGCGGTGGTGAAGTCGCCGTACAGCAGGTAGGAGCGGTTCTTGTCGATGCGCACGTAGAGCTTCTGGCTGCTCTGGGCGTCGAAGCCCTTGACGGCGGAGTCGCCGTAGATGGGATAGAACTCGTCGGGGCGGATGTCGCGGAAGAGCCGGTCGCGCTCGGTCTTGTCGGAGTCGTAGGCGGCCGTCAGCAGGTATTCGCCCTTGATGGCGCCCTTGAAGAAGAAGGCGGCGCGGCCGGCGGCGCGGCGATTGTTGCCCTCGCTTTGCAGGCCGGTGAGTTCGCGCTCGAAGGCGGCGCCCGCGGGCATGGCGCCCAGGGGCAGGTTGCCGCGCTTGGTGAGGTCGATGACGCCTTCGACGATGCCGACGCCGATCATGGGGCGCAGCTCGGGCAGGAAGACGAGGCGCGCTTCGCTCGCGAAGCTGGAGGCGCTCACGCGGATGCGCGCGTCTCCGGGCTCGCCGGGGGGCTGCAGGCTGAACTCGGCGGCGCCGCCTTCCATGAAGACCTGGGTGCCGGGCTCCAGGGGGTTCAGGTCTTCGGCCAGCCAGCGGCCGCGGTCGGCCTCGAGGGTGAGCTGGGTGCGCGCGGTGACGGGCACGCCCGCGCCGTCGAGCAGGCGCACCTTGACGATGACGGGGGTGCGCAGGTCGGCGCGCACGTTCTGGGGCAGCCCGAGCTCGATGGCCGCGAGGTTGTCGGGTGCGGTGAGGGTGATCTCCACGGGCGCGCCGCGCACGTTGCCGAAGCCGTCGAGGGCTTCCAGGCGCAGGGTGTTGGCGCCGGGGCGCAGCACGATGCCGATGTACTCCCAGGCGGCGAGCTTGCGCGAGGGAAGGCGGGCCTTCTTGCCGACGCGGCGCTCTTCGATCTGGGCACCGTTGACGCTCAGGCGGAAGGTGCCGTCGGCGCCCTTGACGCGCACGTTGAGGGTGCGGCTGGCCACGACGGCGCCGTCCTTCAGGTCGATGAAGCCGAGGCTGTTGTCGGTGAGCTCGGGCAGGAGCTTCTCGAGTTCGACGACGGCGGGGGTGGCGGGGGCTGGCGCCGGTGCTGCCAGCGGGGTGCTGGCGAGGCGGCCTGCCGGGGGCGCGAAGAGGCTGCCCGCGGGTGCAAGAGTGGTCGCAGGCACGGCCTGGGTGCCGAGCGGGGCCAAGCCGCCGCTGGTCTGCGCGCCGAGGGTGCCGCCGAGGGTACCGCCGCTGGCGTTGACGAAGGTGCTGCCGTTGGCGGGGCCGGTGGGCAGGGTGATGAGCGGGGCGCTGGTGGGCTGCACGGTGCCGGTGCTGCCGCCGGAGAGCACCTGGCCCGAGGCGGGCAGCGCGCGCACGTCGCCCACGGGCACCACCCTGCCCTCGGCGTCCAGGCGCAGGCGCACTTGCGCCTCGGCTTCGGTGTCGGGCACGGCGGCGATGGCGGCGCGCCGCGCGATGACGTCGTCCATGACGGCCTTGTCGCCGCAGTTGGCGATGATGAAGTTGGCCTTGTGCAGTTCGCCCTTCTTGAGGTCGACGAAGCGGCTCTCGGGGGCGCCGGCGTTGCGGTTGTCGAGCACGTCGAGCTTGGCGCCGGGCGGCAAGGTGGTCTGGTCCAGGCGCAGCACGTGGGTGATGGGCTTCAGGCCGTACAGGCTCCACTTGCCTTCGACGTCGGTGATGACGTGGGTGCCGTTCTCCAGGTAGAGGCGCACGCCGGGCACGCCGATCTCGTCGCTGCCGCTTTGGCGCCCGTCGCGCTTGCAGTCCATGTAGACCTTGCCGAAGAGGAAGGCTTCGTCGGAGAAGACGCCGCCGGTGACGCGCACGCTCCAGCTGGCGAGGTTGGAGGCGATGGGGCCAGAGTTGGCGCGCGCGCGGTTGATGGCGTCGCCTTCGGTGGGGGCGCCCACGCCGATGCGCACGCGGTAGCGCACCATGGCGCTTTGCTCGGGCGGCAGGCTGAGCTGGGGGTAGTGGAAGACGAGCGCGGGGCCGGCGCCGCCGGCGGGGTCGGGGGTGGCGCCTCCGTTGAGCCGGGCGCTGCCGCGCTGGTAGGCGAAGCCCGGCGGCAGGGTGTCGCTCAGGGTGAGGCCGGTGATGGGGAAGCCGGTCTTGTTGGTGACGGTGAGCGCGTAGTCGAGGAAGTCGCCGAATTCGGCCTGGCGCTTGCTGCCGTCCTTGCGCAGCACGAGGCCGAGCACGTTGCCGGGGTCGAGCGGCAGGTGGTTGTGCACGGCTTCGCACACGCTGCCGTCGGGGTTCACGCCCGCGCGCAGCTGGAAGTGGTGGGTGGTGGGGTCGCCACCAACGGGCGGCGCTGCGCTGGGCACGACGGCGCCGCAGCTGGCGCTGCCGGCGGTGGCAGGGATGAGCTGCGAGGGGGCGACGTAGCCGCTGCCCGCGGGCGGGGTGACTGCCAGGCCGTAGGTGCACAGCCCCGCAACGGGCGGCGACAGGAGGTGGAACTGGTAGCTGCCGTCGGCGCCGGTGGCCATGGAGACGCTGCCGTCGGCGTGGAAGGTGTACCCGCCAACGTCGGACGCGAAGATCTCGGCCGCTGTGATGGGGCCGGCCGCGCCGGCGCTGCACGACTGGCGCTTGAAGGTCACCACCGCGCCCGACACAGGCTCGCGCGTGACGGCGTTGTAGACCGTGCCTTGCGGGTCGACAAGCAGCGTCTGGGCCGTCGCCGTTGCGGCGGCGACGACCGACGCGCTGCCGGGGTTGTTCTGCTCGAAGGCCACGGCCCAGGCCTTGTTGTCGAGCATTGCGCGACGGCTCGCGGCGTCCGGCTTTTTCGTCACACGCACGGTGAAACGGACCTCTTCGCTCTGCCCCGGTGCGAGCGGACGCGTACCGTCCGTCAGGCTCAGCCCGATCTGCGCCGGGAAGCGATAGGGGTCGGCGCTCTCGAGCCCCTTGCGGTCGCATGTCGCCCGTCCGGTGAAGCCCGGAGTCACTACCAAGTGGCCGTTGATCGCCTTGGGCGGCCCGGCCAACGTCCACGACGCGATCTGGCCATCGCCCTTGTCCGTGTCGAAGGTGCAGTCGAGGTTGTCGATGAGCCGCACATTCGGCGCGTCCATCGCGCCCGTGTTGGTGACCCTGAGCGTGTAGTCGAATTCGTGGACGCCCGGGGACAACTTTCGCGGCGCAGAGACCTGCTTGGTCAGCTCGAGTACAGGCATCGCAAACCGCACCGGCGTGGGCGACGTATCGTTGCCGGGGTCGCCGTCGCCATCGAGATCGGGATCTGACCCGTCGACCGAATCGTCGGAGATGGCGGACGGGCCACCGGCAAAGAGCGCGCCGCTTGCCTTGGCCGTGTTGTAGCGAATGCCGCTGTTGCCTGAGAAGTTGACAATCGCGTCGAATTCGATGATCAACAACCCACCTGGCGGCAGCACGGCGCCGCCGGCCAGCAGATTGCCCGCACCGGCGGTCCCCTTGAGGAACGGGTTGCCCTGAGCAATGACCCCTTGGCCGGAGGTCGAGACCACCTTCGCCGAGTTGGGAACGATCGTGTATTCGTTGGTACCCGGCTGCACGCTGGGGGAGTAGGTGCCGAACTTGTTGAGGCCCGTGCCCTCCATCAGGTCGGTCACCTGCACGCCGTGCAGCCACGTCGAACCGTAGTTGCGCACGTTCAGGCGAAAGCGCACCGAGACCCGCCCGTTGGGCTTGCCGTTCGTGCCGTAGAGCATCTTCGAGGGCAAGGCGGTCTTGGAGATGCCGATGCTCGCGCCATTGGCAAGCACCACGGTGTTGGAATCAACCACCGTCGGGCGAATGCCATCGTGATAGTAGGTCTGCGCGGTGTTGCGGATGTCATCCTTCTGGTGCGCCGTGACCCGGGCCGCAAACTGCATCGCAACGGATGCATTGCGCGCTACCGGCGACGAAATGCCGATCGCCACCTCCACCACGGAGGCGTCGTCGGTCGTCCGATAGTTGAACGGTGGATCGCCAGGCAGGCGATACAGCTTGACCGCGTTCGCCGCGCTGGTCTGCAGCGTCCCGGCGATGTACTGCATGCCGACGGGCACCAGATCACGAATGAGCACCAGTGCGGAAGGTGCACCATTGACTCGCAGCGGTGTGCCGGTGGGTGCGACAGTGTTTGCCGGCTGCGCATCCTGAGCACCGATATTGATTCCCCCGATCGAGAAATCAACGCGCGTGCCTTCCGGCACATCGGCGCCCTGCCGGCTTGCAGCCTTGGTCAACGTGAGCGCCGCCATGCTGCCCACGTTGACGACGTCGATGTTCCTGGCCTTGATGCGTTGCAGCGCCGTGGTGGCCGACAGCGCGACGCACGCAGACCCGGTCGCCACCGAGGGGACGGCGCCCTGCACCAGCAGGGCCGCCGTTTCGCCCGGACTCAAGCGCAGCACATTGGGGGTGTTGAGTGCAATTTCTGCTTCACCGGCATCTGCGATGCCGTTGCCATTGACGTCGCGAACCACGCGCAGCGATCCGAGATCGGCCGTGTCGGCGGCGCAACCGTCGCCGTTGTTCGCGAAGGCGATCGAGTAGCTCGATGGGGCGTTGCCGACATTGGCCAACAGATGGCTCAGCGTGACCACGCTCCCCGGAGGACGCGAAACCGTCTGATCCTGCGTCAGCGAAAGCGCCTCGACGGCCTGAACCGTGACGATCGCTGCGTTCGAGAAGATCGTTTCGGGCTGCATGAAGCCCGCAGGCACGTAGGTGCCGCTCGCGATGTTGCGGATGACAGTGCCTGCAGGCAAAGAAGCCGCGATTGCAGGAGCCATCCCGCCCAGCAGCCATTGCAGCACTAGGCACGCCAGCGCGGCGGTGAGACCGTGCCACGAGCGTGCGCAAAGGCCTCTGAATTTCTGCATGGGCGACATAGAGCAATGAGTCCCGGTCCTCGTGGGGCCGCGGGAATGGAGAAGGAGTCGAAAGGAGCGAACGAACGCGAAAAGGAGCGCTTTGCTTTGGGCTTTCGACCTCACAAAGCAGAGCGCCGCCGGAGTGGCACGACGCCGACAGGCTCAGGAGCCTGCCGGCGCCGCACACAAGGCTGCGGCTAGTTGTTGACCTTGACCGAGAAGATCATGGTCGCGGTACCGCTCGGGCTGACAGTGTTGGAGGTGCTACCGCAGCTCACAGTCGTCGTGCTGGTGCTGAAGTCTGCGCCCGTGAAGGCAGGCGTGACGCCGGCCGAGCTGCAACGCGTCGCCAACGCCGGCTGGGTGGCACCCGCCAGGCTGGTGTACGCAGGAACGGCATCGTTGATCGACAGGTTCGTCACGGGTGCCACACCTTCATTTGTGGCAACCACGCGGTACACCAGGCATTCGCCAGGCTTCGCAGTCAGCGGCGCCGACGATGCGGGGACTTCCGTGCCGTCGCAGTTGACGTCCAGTGCCTGTGTCTTCACCAGCCGGATCTGGCCAGTGATGACGGTGGTCACGTCGGTAGCCGAAGGCGTGCCGCACGACATCGCCCCGCTCGGGAAGGTCACTGTCACGGTGGCGGTGTCCACGCTGCCGGCCGTCGCACCGCCCGGCGCGAAGACCTTGAGCAACAGCTTCTGCGTTCCGCCCACGGGCAGCGGACCAGGAACCGACCCAGTGATCAACGTGTCGCCAGCGTCGATCTGGCCATCACCGTTCACGTCGATGTACAAGGACGTCGTCCAGCCTGCGCTCGTGTCAGCCGCCGGCAGCGAGGCCGCGACGCTGTACGGGCCCGCGCAGCTCTGGCCGCCGGTGTTGGTCAGCGTGTGGGCATAGACCACCGAGCCGCCCGGTGCGACCTGGCCGTTGTTGTTCGGCGTCAGCGTGGCCGAGTAGGTGTTGGCCGCCGTCACCGTGACCGCATCGGTCTTGGTGTCGGTTGCGATCACACCGCTCGAGGTGGTGATCGTCGAGCGCACCTGGAAGTAGATGCGCTGTTCAGCCGTCGGCACCTGAGACGCGGGTGGCGTCACGCAGGCGAGGAACGGCGTCTGTGCGCCCGCTGCCGCGTTCACCGTGGCGATGGCGGCCGAAGCGCAAGTGCCGCCAGCCGCCACGAACTTGACCGTCCAGCCCGCCGGCAGGCTGCCAGGGAAGCTGTTGGTCTGGCTCGCTGCCAGGCTGTAGGTGTTGTCGATCGAGTCGTTGTTCTTGACGAACAAGTCAAACAGCACGCCAGTGCCGGCACCCGTCGATTTCACGGTGGTCGGGTTCGGGCTCGGGCCGGTGCCCACGTCGCCGTTGCCGGTGTTGCCCGCCGTGCCGTTGCCGGGCGCGGTGTTGGTCAGGTCGACCAGCGTGCCCACCATGGCGGTCAGGGTGTCGCGCGTTGATTCGGACTTGGTGCTGTCGCCCACGGAAGTACCCGTCACGATGGCACTGAAGGGCCCGGTCGGCAGCGTGGCCGGCGACGGCAGCGTGGCGGCGAGCACGAAGGCAGCACTGCCACCCGCAGCGATCGGACCGGTGTCGACGACGCCGTCGGCGTTGTTGTCGATCAGCGGCGTCACGCCGTCGGCTGCAAAGAGCGTGAAGGTCGTGCCGGCCGGGAATGTGCCGATGGCCGTGCTCAGGTTCACGATATCAGAGGCATTGCCGGCGTTGAAGGCCAACTGGTCGAACTTGATCGTGCTTCCGGCAGTGGCGCTGGCCTTGGTCGTCGTGTCGGCCGCGGTGGTATTCGGATTGCCCGCGCCCGTATCCAGCGACGCGGTTACTGAGCCGCTGGCCGAGCCCAAGACGATGCCATAAGTGCCCAGCACATTGAAGGCCGCAGGGTTGGTCGGCGAACCCGTGGTGCCTGGCGAGGTGGAGGTCGCCGTCGGCGCATTGGCCGGGTTGTACTGCGCCGTGTTGGTCGTGGTCGAGGTGCCGACAACTGCATCGTTGTCGACCCGCACGACGAAGCTGACCGTCTGCGTGGCATTGACCGCCAGCGAACTCACGACGAAGGTCAGGGTGTTGCCGGTGGCAGCGAAGTCGATGCCGGCCGGATCACCCGCGGCGCCGTCGCCCAGTGCCGTACCAGGCGCGCTGCTCCAGACGGCCGATCCCGGGATGTAGGTGAAGCCACTCGGCAGGGTGTCGGTCAAAACGAATCTGCCGGCTGCACCGCCCGTGTTGTTGAAGCGCAGCGTGTACGTGGTGTACGTACAGCCGGACGCAGGCGCATCTGCACCAGCGACTGTGGCCACGCAGCTACTGAGCGAGGCCTTCCCACTCGTCGATGCTGTTGGCCAGGGGCCGCCATCGACCCAGTTGACCGCCGGCACGCTCAGGCTCTTGGTCGCGCTGAAGGCGGCGTCGGTCGTGAGGTTCACCTGGTCCACGTCGGACGCCGACTGATTGGTCGTCGCATACAGGGTCAGGGTGGTCGGAACCGCCTTGACGGTCCCCTGCTGTGACGCACCGAAGGCGCCAGTGCTGGTGGCGGTGCTCGGGATCGAGTACGCGACCACGAACGGGAACGTCGCATTGCCGCCCGCGACCGACGAGGTCGTGAAACCGCAATTGTTGGTGGCGCTCGGCACGATCGAACACAACGGGGTCGTGCCGTCCGGGAGGCCGTCGGCGTTGGCGTCAGGGAAGATCTCGATCTTCGAGAAGGCCGCCGACGTGTTCTTCACGCTGACCGCGAACGTGTCCGCGCCGTTACCGGTATTGGTCAAGACGTGGGGCGCGTACACCGTGGCGCCCGCGGCGCCGGTTTTGGTGTTGACCACCGTGGTGGTGTCGGTACTGAAGCCGTCCAATGTGAACGAGCCCACCTGCTGCACCGTGGTCTGCACCAGGTTCGAGGTAGCCAACTGGCTGGCGCCATTCGGATCGAGGTAGCTGGCCGAGGCCTGGTTGCCGATGACGGTGTTGGCGGGCGGCGCGGCAGCGAGTGCACCGGAGCTTCCGAACAGGAAGCTCAGGGTCAGGGCTGCGGCACCGGCCCAGGACGCGCGTGGCACGAGGCCGCGGCGGCGAGCTGGCAAGGTTGAGGTCACTGGATTTCTCCTTGGAGTTGTGATGGCAAAGGGCGTGGCGTTCCAGCGGGCAGAACGTCCGAAGTCGAAAGGAGTTGGTCGGTCAGCTGAACGCCGGGGCGTTCTCAAGGGCGCTGAGGCCCGTCCGGTCGCGCTGAAGGGGGATCACCCCGTCAGACGCTGCGTCTCGGACGTTTCACTTGGCCGCTTGGGGGGAAAGCGGCGAAGCCTTGGGGGGAGGTAGCGAGACCGTTTCCACTCGCGCTCGAGCGGCCACTTCGGCAGATCCGCTCGCCGGCAGTTGGCCCAGCGACCAGCGCACGGTCCGGTACTCGTTGTACGGGACCGGCTGAAGCTCGCCCTTCACGGTTCGCGTAAGCGGCTCGGCGGCAAACCGGCCGTCCTTGGTCGCCACCATGACCAGCTTGCCGCCGGGCTTGGCGCTGTTGGCCTGGTATTCGAGCCCTTCGGGAATCGGCAGATTGGCGAGCAGGCCCTTCACAGGCTTGCCCGACTTGTTGGTGTAGGTGGCGCGGTATTCAAGAACGTCCCCGGGACGTACGGTGTCGGCGGCAACGAGCTGTTCCTTGCCGTCGGTACCCTTGACCACCTTGGACTGCACCAGCACGACCTCGAGCGCGGCCTTTTGCTCGGGTTTGGAGACAGTCTCGGTCGACTGGGCTGCTGCATGTCCCGCAGCGCCCAGGACAACCCACGCGCACAAGCACGACCAGCGACGGCAGGTGCGCTCGAGCTTCGACAGGTTGGGACCTGCATGTTCCGCGACACCTGCAACGTCCGTCCAGATTTCAGCTATACGGCGATGTTGCATTTCCAGCCCTTTTTTAGTTACTTGCAAAGCGACGTTGCTTGTTTTTGGATCAACCCGCAGCACGCCTGATATATGCAAGCCGTCATTGAGACGGGTGTGCTTTTTCAGGCAACGCCCGGTCTTGGAACGATCCGTCGGACTCAATTGCGACGTCTCGACCACAGAGCAACTGTGCACGTAACTGACGGTAAATGAAGCTAGCCTTTGGTATAACTACTTAGAACTTTTTCACAACAAACCATGCCCGCTAGGCATCGAACCGGTTGCAGGTTTTTTTTCGGGCTGAACCCCGAGCCGCGCAGCCATGTGCATGAGTTCCGCGGCGGTTCGCGCACCCATCCGCTCCATGATGCGGGCCCGGTGGTACTTGACGGTTTGCTCGACGATGTCGAGGGTTTCTGCGATCTGCTTGTTGAGCTTTCCGCCAGCCAGCGCTTCCAGCACTTCACGCTCCCGGGAGGAGAGCATCTCGAAGCGTCTCCGAAGTTCGACCAACTCCGCGTTCTCGCGCCGGCTCGATGCCTGCTCATGCAGCGCGCTGCGCACCGCCTGAACCAGGACATCGCTTGCGACCGGCTTGGTCAGGAAATCTGCGGCGCCCCGCTTCATAGCGCGCACGGACATCGGGATGTCGCCATGACCGGTCAGGAACACGATTGGCAGGAACAGGCCCTTGCTCGACAGATGCTCCTGCAGCTCTAGGCCGCTGAGTCCCGGCATCGAGACGTCCAGTACCACGCATGCGCTGGTGGCGGCGTCGGGCAGCTCGGCGAGAAGCGCTTCTCCCGACTCACAGGCACACACCTCGAATCCTTCTTCCTGCAGCATCCGGCCCAAGGCCCGGCGAATGCTCGCGTCGTCATCGACGACAAATACGATTGCCATGGAATCCTCCCAACGAATGTATGTGCCCCTGCGTGTACTTGCGTGGCTACGCAGGTTCCGAAACAGGCAATGAAATGGTGAATGCCGCGCCACCATCCGGCGCGCCGGCTGCAGCGATGGTTCCGTGGTGAGCCTCGACGATCGCGCGGCTGATCGGCAGACCGACGCCGATGCCGTTTTCCTTCGTGGTCCAGAACGGGTCGAAGATGTGCTCGAGTTCTTCCTGCGCGATGCCTTTGCCGCGATCAGCCACCGATACAACCACCCCCTCGCCGTCCATTGCTGTACGCAGGGTCAGTACCCGGTCCTCGACGGAGGTTTCCGACATGGCCTGCATGCCGTTCAGCATCAGGTTGAGAAGCACCTGTTGAATCTGCACCCGGCTTCCCCGCACCAGCGGAAGATCTTCTTCCGGCTCGACGCGGACGGTGACATGGCGCCAGATGGCTTCTTCCCTCAGCAGCTGGACGGTTTCGAGAACCAGCTCGTTGATCTCGAAGCTCGCGGCCTCCACCGGCGCACGCCGGTAGAGCGCGGAGACATTCCGGATGATGTCGGCCGCCCGCTTGTTTTCTTCGTTGATGTCGTCGAGGATTTCCTTGAGCTCACCGGCCCCGAGCTCCAGCCGCTTGAGGATCTTTCGAGCCGTGTCGGTGTTGAAGCGGATTGCGGCGAGCGGCTGGTTCAGCTGATGCGCGATGCCGACCGACAGTTGGCCCACGGTCGAGATGCGGGACAGGTGCATCATCATTGCGCGGTCCTGCGCGGACTGCGCCTCGGCTTCCTTGCGCTCGGTGATGTCCATGGTGATGCCGGTGATGTGGCAGCCGTCCGACACCTGGCCGCGCAATTCGATCCACGAGGCAGTGCCCTCCTCCTCGACCAGCCGCAGTTCGATGTCCAGTTCCTCCTGGCCGTGGATGGCACGCTCGATGGCCGTGGCCAGCCTTTCACGATCGCTCGGGTGCACGCGTTCTGCGAAATCATCGACGTGCTTGATCGCGTCACCGTGCCAGCCTGAGTGCCTGCGCGGGTGCGCGCCGGCATCGGCCCCCGGGGCGCAGAGATCCCAGTTGAACGTGCCCAGCCGCGCGGCTTTGGTGGCGGCGCTGAGGTGGTTCTGACTTTCGGTGAGGGCCCGCGCCGTGCGCTGACGCCGCCTGCGCTCCACCAGGAGCGCGCTGATCAGGAGCGCCTGTGCGAGAAATACGAGTCCACCGGCCACGGCATGCGAGCGGTAGAGTTCCATGAACGTTTGCGGCCGAAAATGAAAAGTCGCGTCGTTGGGAACAAGGTCAAGATCCACCCCCCATCGCCGCAACTGCCGCCAATCAAAATCTGCAACCGAGTCCAGTTCGTGCCGGGCCGCATGCGCGACGCCGGGCTCACTGCCACTGAGCATGTTGCGCAGAAGGCGCCGTGTCTCGCGGCCCACGTCGATGAACCGCACCACCCTGCCCCCCACCGCACCGGCGCCGACGTGCGTCGCAACCGGGGAATAGATTGGCGCACTCGAGGCCGACGCCATGAGCGTGATGGAATCGCGCGGAATGAAGGCGCCACCGACGCCGTCCCGGTGGAAACCTTTGCTGTAGACGATGGTGTTCGGCGGAAGCGCCGCCAGGCGCGCCAGCAGATCACTCATGGGCAGGCCGGTCCAGTACTCGACCTCGACATTGAACTCACTCTTCGCCAGTTCCTCGACCACATCGCGCCGATGCAGTTCCGCCTCGGCGTCGGCGCCTGTCACGACCACGAGCCGGTGCGCGCGCGGATGCAGCCCGACCGCCAAAGCCAGCGTGCCCGTGATGTCGAAGTGGAAGGGGATTCCCTTCAGGTCCTTCGGGGCGCTCGGAAGCTCCGGCAGTCGGCGACGGTCCACCCCCATATACACGATGGGTACGCCCGGGAACATCTCGTCCCGGAACCGGAGCATGAAGCCCAGAGAGATGATGCCGCCCGCGAGAATTACCCGGGGCTTACGGCTGGCGTACTTCTCGCGCAAATAGCTGGCTGCCCGGCGCTCGTACTCGGCGCCCATGAAGTCGGGATAGTCCAGGAACTCGGTAAAAAAGCGCAGCCCGTCATCGAGCGATCTGTTTTCGACGGGACCATTCAAGCCGCGATCGGTCTAGATATTGGCGGGCAAAAGCCGGCTGTGCGAGTAGATGACCAGAACGTTGTTCACCGCCGCCCGCGCCATCCCCGGAATCGCCAGCGCGCAGGCGATCAACAGGATGTGGACATAACGCAGCAGCTGACGCTGGACGATTTGGATCTGCTTCTCCCTCGAAGTCGGTTCGGCTCTTTTCGCCACGCCGGAGGACGGGCCTTTTGCAACAACCGGATGCCCGTGGCGATTGCGCCCGCATTACATCAGCCTTCGAGAGTCGGAAACAATTGAGTACGCTAAATTTCCATCCATTTCCGTAATTTTTTACCAATAGATGAACGCGTAGTTTGTTAATTTTTTTGTATGTCCAAATAAAATTAACCTCTGGCGCGTTGCCTATTTCCGGTACCAGCGGGCGTTGCCGAGCATCAATTGATGGTGCCCTGACCCGGCCGGCATCATGGGAAAGCAATTTTCCTGCGGCGCGACGGCCACATCGAGGAAGAACGGCCCTCCGCTGGCGAGGCATTCGGCGAGCGCGGCGTCGAGCTCGGTCGGGTCGGAGACGCGGCGTGCGCCCCATCCGAAGGCACGCGCCAGCGCGACGAAGTCGGGCAACGCCTCGTTCCAGCTGTGGCTCAGCCGATTGCCGTGGTTCAGCTCCTGCCACTGCCGCACCATGCCCATGTAGCCGTTGTTGCACAGCACCAGCTTCACGGGCGCGCGGTGCTGCACCGCGGTCGAAAGCTCCTGGATGTTCATGAGCACCGAAGCGTCGCCGCTCACGCAGACCGCCAGCGCATCCGGATGCGCGACCTGCGCGCCGATCGCCGCGGGCAGGCCGTAGCCCATCGTGCCCGCACCGCCCGACGTGAGCCAGCGCCGCGGCCGTTCGAAACGCAGGTACTGCGCGGCCCACATCTGGTGCTGGCCCACGTCGGTCGAGACGATCGCATCGCGCCCGCCGATGGCGCGCTGCAGCGAAGCCATCAGTTGCTGCGGCAGGATCGCATCGGCACGCGGCGTGAAACCGAGGCAGTTCTCCGCGCGCCAGCCTTCGATGCGCTGCCACCAGGGCGCAAGCCGCTCGGGTGCAAGGCCCTGCCCGGGCAGCAGCGCGAGCAGCGCCTCGACCACGGCGCCGCAGTCACCGACCATCGGCACGTCGACCCGCACCACCTTGTTGATGCTGGCGGGGTCGATGTCGATGTGGATCTTGCGCGCCTGGGGACAGAACTCGTCGAGCTTGCCGGTCACGCGGTCGTCGAAGCGCGCCCCGACGCACACCACGAGGTCGGCTTCGTGCATTGCGAGGTTGGCCTCGAGCGTGCCGTGCATGCCCAGCATGCCGAGGAATTTCGGATCCGACGCGGGGAACGCACCGAGCCCCATCAGCGTGAGCGTGCAGGGCGCGCGCAGGCGATGCACCAGCTGCGCGAAGGCCTCGCAGGCCGCCGGCCCCGAATTCACCAGCCCGCCGCCGCCGTAGATCACCGGGCGGCGCGCGGTCGACAACAGGTCGGCCGCGCGCTGCAGCATCGGCTTGGGCGGCAGCACCGACCTGCCCGTGCGCAACGGCCGCAGGGCGCGCACGACGCCCGGTGCCGGGTCGTGGCCCACGCGCGCGAGCTGGACATCCTTCGGCATGTCGAGCAGCACGGGGCCCGGCCGGCCCCCGGCTGCGATCTCGAGCGCGCGCCGCACCAGCGCGGGCACCTCGTCGGCCGTGCGCGCCTGCTGGTTCCACTTGGTCACGGGGCGCGACATGCCCAGCGCATCGCTCTCCTGGAACGCCTGCGTGCCGATCACCGCCGTGGCCACCTGGCCGCTGATGCACAGCAGGGGCACCGAGTCGCTGATCGCGTCGAGCAGCCCGCTGATGGTGTTGGCGATGCCGGGCCCTGAAGTGACCAGCACGACGCCCACGCGCCCCGTGCTGCGCGCATAGCCTTCGGCCGCATGGACGGCCGCCTGCTCGTGCCGCACCAGCACATGGCGCAGCCGCGGCTCGCCGTGCAGCGCGTCGTACAGCGGCAGCGCCGCGCCGCCGGGATAGCCGAAGAGCGTGTCGACGCCGCACGCGACCAGCGTGTCGAGCAGGGCCTCGGCGCCATTGCGCACGCGGGGCGTCGAGGAAAGCGCGGGGGAAGAAGATGAAGGAAGGTCCAGGTCGAGCAGTCTCATGCCGTCCATTCTTCCGTGCTTCGTGCAGAATTTGCTTCTTTCTTTTGGCTTAATAGCCTCCACCCATGAAAGCCAATCGCAAAAACAAACAAGACGACGAAGGATCTTTCGACAAGACCGATCTTGCGATCCTGCGCGTGCTGCTGCTCGACTCGCGCAAGACGCTGCAGGAGATCGGCAACGAGGTGGGCCTGTCGCCCACCAGTTGCTGGACGCGCATCAAGAAGCTCGAGGCCCAGGGCGTCATCAAGCGCTACACCGTCGACGTCGATCCCGCCAAGCTCGGCTATCACGATTCCGTGATCGTCCAGGTCACGCTCGAGAGCCACACCGACGAGACGCTCTACGAGTTCGGCCGCGTGCTCGCGACCATCCCCGAGGTCCAGGAGGCCTACCTCGTCTCGGGCGACTACGACTACTACATCCGCATCGCCGTGCGCGACACGCGCGACTACGAGCGGCTGCTGCGCGAGAAGCTCTACAAGATCCCAGGCATCCGGCACAGCAAATCGCACTTCGTGCTGCGCGTGCTGAAGGAGACCAGCGTGCCGGTGATCTGAGGTCCACCGGCGCAGTTGATACGACTATTGCAAGCGCCAACTACCCTGTTTTCATCCGCTCTGCAGAGTCGCCATGGCATCCTCGTCGCGCGCCGCCAACCCTGGCGCGATCCCAAGCCAACTCGGAGCCTCCATGCAGACTGGACGACCGGCGCGACGATTCTTTTCAGCTTCAACCTGGGCACTCCTGCTCATGATGTTCCTCGCGGGCTGCGGCGGCGGTGGCGGTGGCGGCGGCGGCGCCAACATGGCGCCGATCGGATTGCTCCCGCCCGCGGCGCCGCCAGCAGCGCCCGAGCCTGCACCGCCCGAGCCGCCTCCTCCCGAACCCCCGCCGCCCGCGCCGGCGCCACCCCCTCCCGAGCCCCCGCCCCCCGAGCCCGAACCGCCGCCACCGGAACCCGAGCCCGAGCCCGAGCCCGAGCCCGAGCCTGCAAGCCGGGTCGAGTCCGAACGCATCGCCTCGGCCTTCACCGGCGCGGAATATCCGATCGAGATCTACCTGCCTGCGTCGTACGACGGCAATCCGGGCGCATACCCCGTCATCTATGCCATGGACGGCGACGGCATCTTCAACCCACCGGGCACGCGCTTCGAGAATTTCAAGGCCATTCTGGAATCGCGGCGCACGCAGGCCATCCTGGTCGGCATCGGCGGCACCGCACGCCGCGAGCAGGACTACATGCTGCCCGGCGCGCGCGCGTACCACGACTTCCTCACGCAGGAACTGGTGCCGCTCGTCGAAGCGAAGTACCGCGCCGATCCCGCGCGGCGCATGCTCACCGGCTTTTCTCTGAGCGGCAGCATGGCCGCGGTGGCACTGCTGCTCGAGGGCGCGAGCGGCAGGCTGACCTTCTCGCACTTCCTCGCATTCGAAGCGTCGTTCGATTCGCAGCCGGCCGAGAACGACGCCCTGGAGCAGCAAATGCGCGACGCCCGGGGCGACAGCCCCCTGCCCGTCACCCTCCTCCTCACGCGATGCGACAACCGCGACGAATGCAATTTCGACAACGTCGACCAGATGCACCGGCGCCTGCAATCGCGCGGCTATCCGGAACTGAGGCTTTCGGAGGTGACCTACCCGACCACGCACGTGGGCGCCGACACGGTGTCCTTCACCGACGCCGTGGCCGCGCTTTTTCCGTAGCGCGCCGTTCCATCACGGCAGGCGCGCCGCAATCCATTCGCGCAGCCACCGGTGCCCGGCATCGCGATGGCGCCGCTCGTGCCAGAGCATCGCCATCTCGTAGCCCGGAACTTCGAGCGGCGCCTCGACCACGCGAAGGCCCGGCACGCCGCGTGCGAGTCGCTCGGGCAGCATCGCGACCATGTCGGTGCCCGTCAGCACCGACATCATGAAGAGAAAGTGCGGCACCGACAGCACCACGCGCCGCGCCAGGCCCTGCCGCGCCAGCGCCTCGTCCGTCGGGCCCGCAAAGCCGCCGCCGCCGGGCGACACCACCACGTGCTCGAGCGCGCAGAACTGCGCCAGCGTCGGACGCCGCCGCAGCCGTGGGTGCCCGGCACGGCCGGCTAACACATAGCGCTCGTCGAACAGCACGCGCCGGTGCAGCCCGGGCGGCGCTCCCACGCTGGTGTGGAAGAACAGGTCGATCTCGCCCTGCTCCAGCTGCCGCGGCATGCGCGACGGCACGGCCTCCACCACCGCCAGTCGGGTGTGCGGCGCGGCGGCACGCAGGCCCGCGAGCATGGGCAGCAGGATGGCCGTCTCGGCATAGTCGGCCGCGGCCACGCGCCAGGTGGTGTTGGCCTCCGCCGGATCGAAGGGCCGGCTCGGCGCCACCGCGCGGCCCAGCGCCTCCAGCGCTTCGCGCAGCGGCGCGCGCAACTCGTCGGCCCGCGCGGTGGGCCGCATGCCGCGCTGCGCGGGCACCAGCAGCGGGTCGCCGAACACTTCGCGCAGCCTGCCGAGCTGCAGGCTCACCGCGGGCTGCGAGAGGCTCAGGCGCTCGGCGGCGCGGGTCACGCTGCGCTCTGCGAGCAGCGTGTCGAGCGTGAGCAGCAGGTTGAGGTCGAGCCGACTGAAATTGTCCACGGCAATTCCTTGGATTTGAACTATTCATTTCCAATATATCTCCCGCATGCCTAACCTGAAAGGACATCCTCACTCGCCCTACTCGAACAGATGAACATCCTCCTCGTCCTCGCCCATCCCGAACCCGCCTCGCTCAACGGCGCACTGCACCGCTTCATGCGCGAGCGCCTGCGCGATACCGGCCACTCGGTGCAGGTGTCCGATCTCTACGCCATGCGCTGGAAGCCTGCACTCGACGCCGACGATTTTCCCGCGCGCGGGCCGGCCGAACGCTTCAGCCCCGAACGCGATTCATTGCGCGCCTTCGAATCGGGCACGCAGGCCGGGGACATCGCTGCCGAGCAGCAGAAGCTGCTCTGGGCCGACGCGGTGATCCTGCAGTTCCCGCTCTGGTGGTATTCGATGCCGGCCATCCTCAAGGGCTGGGTCGAGCGCATCTACGCCTATGGCTTCGCGTACGGCGTCGGCGAGCATTCCGATACGCACTGGGGCGACCGCTTCGGCGAAGGCACGCTGGCCGGCAAGCGGGCGATGCTGGTCGTCACGACCGGCGGATGGGCTTCGCACTACGGCCCGCGCGGCATCAACGGCCCGATGGACGACCTGCTGTTTCCGATCCAGCACGGCATCCTCTACTACCCCGGCTTCGACGTGCTGCCCCCCTATGTGGTGCACCGCACCGGCCGCATCGACGAAGCCGCCTATGCGCGCCTCACGGCGGAGCTGGGCGAGCGGCTCGACACCCTATTCAGCACCGCGCCGATCCCGTTCCGCCGCCAGAACCATGGCGACTACGAGATTCCCGCGCTCACGCTGCGGCCCGACATCGCGCCGGGCCGCTCGGGGTTCGGCGTGCATGTCGCCGACCAGAGACTCATTCGGCCGTGATGCCCGCGGCCTTGACGATGCGGCCCCACTTCTGCGATTCGCTGGCCTGGAACTTCGCAAGTTCCTCGGGCGAGGTGGTGAACACCTCGGTGCCGGTGGGGCCGTAGAACGCCGTCTTGGCCGATTCGCTCTTGGCGGCCTTCACGAGCAGTTCGTTGAGCCGCTTGACCACGGCCGGCGGCGTGCTGGCGGGCGCATAGGCCGCGAACCAATAGCCCATCTCGTAGCCCTTCACACCGGCTTCGGCGATGGTCGGCACGTCGGGCGCGAGCGGCGAACGCGCGGCGCTCGACACGCCGAGCGCGCGCAGCTTGCCGGCCTTGACCTGCGGCAGTCCGGTGGCCGCGTCGGTGATCATCATGTGGATCTGGCCGCCGAGCAGGTCGGTGACCGCGAGCGTGTTGCTCTTGTAGGGCACG